>JAAEZB010000110.1 GCA_018223085.1 Paracoccaceae bacterium | reverse complement strand
GGTTCAAGCGTGACGTAAAGGTCATGCCCCGGCAGCCGTTCACTCCCCACCGCCGCACAGGCCGCCCGGATCGCCAATACCTCGGCATGGCCCGACGGATCGCAAAGCTCGCGCGTGCGGTTCCCGGCCCGCGCCACGACCTCGCCCTCGGGCGACACGATCACCGCGCCCACCGGCACCTCGCCGCGTTTTCCCGCCGCGCGCGCCTCTTCAAGCGCCATATCCATGTAACTGCGAAACACCATACCCCTTCCTGCCCGTGCCAATGCCCTTTCGCAATCCCCCAATCCGCGCTAGGAGCATCCCATGAGCACAGACACCCCCAAAGGCGACCGTATCGCCAAGGTCCTCGCCCGCGCCGGCCTCGCAAGCCGCCGCGAGGCCGAACGCATGATCGAAGCTGGCCGCGTGACGGTCAATGGCGCGAAAATCAATAGCCCCGCGCTGAACGTGACCGACAAGGATCGGATCACGGTCGACGGCAAACCCCTTGCCGAGCCGGACGCCGCACGCCTCTGGCTCTATCATAAGCCCATCGGCCTCGTGACCACGCACAAGGACGACAAAGGCCGCGACACGATCTTTGACAAGCTCCCCGACACCATGCCCCGCGTGATGAGCGTCGGGCGGCTTGACCTCAATTCCGAAGGCCTGTTGCTGCTGACCAATGATGGCGGCATCAAACGCCAGCTTGAACTGCCCTCAACCGGGTGGCTGCGCAAATACCGCGTGCGCGTCAATGGCCGCCCGAGCGAAGACACCTTCGCCCCCCTGCGCAAAGGGATCACCATTGAGGGCGAAAGATTTCAGCCCATGGACGTGACCCTCGATCGTCAGCAGGGCGCCAATGCCTGGCTGACCGTCGGCATCCGCGAAGGCCGCAACCGCGAAATCCGCCGCGCCATGGAGGCCGTGGGGCTTTCGGTCAACCGGCTGATCCGCGTTTCTTACGGGCCGTTTCAACTTGGCAAGCTGAAGTCCGGCGAGGTCGAAGAAGTCCGCCGCCGCGTCATGCGCGACCAACTCGGCCTTGATGGTGCCCAGCCCGCCGAAGCCCGCCCCAAACCCACGCGCAGCCGCAATCCCGGACCGCCCAAAGGCAAACCTATGGGCAAGCCAACCGGCAAACCCGGTCCCCGCCGCCGCTAACCTCGCCTGCCGCGCGCTTGACAATCACCGGACGACAAGCCCTCCTGTGAAACAGTATTCACGGTGCATTTGGGGTGAGAGTTTTCGGTGAATTTCGCAGACAGCTATCTGGGCGGCCTGAGGCAACTGGTCGGGCCGCGCCCCCTGCTTGCGATGGGCGCGCGCGCGCTCATCAATGACGGCGAAGGACGCTTCCTCATCCTGAGGCGCAGCGACAGCGGGGATTGGGGCTTGCCGGGCGGCTCCATGGAATTGGGCGAATCCCTGCTTGATGTGGTGCATCGCGAAGCCTTCGAGGAAACCAATCTCCGCCTGCGTGACGTGCAGGCCTTTGGCCTGTCCTCTGATCCCGTGATCGAACAGCACACCTATCCAAACGGCGACAAGGTGCAAAATATCTCCCTGCTCGCCCATGGCTTTGCCCAAAAGGGCCTGCCCCGCTCCAATGACGGCGAGGCCTTTGAATTCCGTTTTGCCAAACCCAAGGACATCGACCCGGCTCATTTTGTCAAAACCGAATACCCCACCTTTGCCCATTGGGAGCGCTTTTGCGAAACCGGGTTGTTTCAACTGGTCTGAAATCCGTCCATCTGTCTTGAAACAGGCGTTTTGATGCCACTCGCTGAACCTTCCCCCTAGCGCAACCGTGTCAAAAACCCTAGATTTTTGGCAGGTTTCGTAAGGAAGAGAACCGTATGTCCGGCACCGGATTGCAAAAATTGGCCTTTGGGCTGCTTGTCATATTAATCGTCTACGTCTCCATCGCAGGAGGCGTCTGACATGGCACAGAAATATGGCGGAAAATTTAGCCCCGATGGCAGCCCGAACACGGCCCCGCCCGCCGCGTCTTTTCAGGGCGCGCGCCGCACCCGTGCAGGTGGGCGCATCAACCTCCTCTTCCTCGCCCCCCTGCCCCTGATCTGGCAGGCCTTTGGCAATGGTCCTGTGCAAATGGCGCTGAACCTCTCGGCGCTTGGCCTGTTGCTTCTGGCCGCATGGCTGACCCGCGAAGGGCTCCTGGCCGAAGAGGCCTATGAGGCGCGCAAAGTCGCTCGCCGCCCCGCCGTGCCGCGCAAGATGCTTGGCTCCGTGCTGACGGGGGCCGGCCTCGCGCTTGCAGGCTGGGCCGCAACCGGCGGCCTGCTTGCCCCCATCATCTACGCCATCGTCGGCACTGCCCTGCACGGCCTCGCTTTTGGTCTCGACCCGCTCAAGGACAAAGGCCTCGAAGGCGTCGATCTGTTCCAAACCGACCGCGTCGCCCGCGCCGTGGACGAGGCCGAAAGCCACCTCACCGCCATGCAGGATGCCATCCTACGCTGCGGCGACCGGGGGCTTGAGGCCCGCGTAGGCCGCTTTCAACAAGCCGCCCGCCAGCTTTTCCGCACCGTCGAAAACGATCCCCGCGATCTCACCGCCGCGCGCAAATATCTTGGCGTCTACCTCCTTGGTGCCCGCGATGCGACGGTGAAATTTGCCGAAATCTACGCCCGCAATCGCAGCGCCGACGCCCGCGCCGATTACGAGGCCCTGCTCGACGATCTCGAACAGAACTTTGCCGCCCGAACCGAGAAACTGCTGCTGGACGACCACAGCGATCTCACCGTTGAAATTGACGTGTTGCGCGAACGCCTCCAGCGCGAAGGCGTCGCCCGCACCTCCCTGTAACCCTTACGAGGAACTCAAAATGTCCGACACCATCCGCCAGAAGGCCGAAGCCGCCCTTGCCGAAGTTGACAAGGTCACCGCCGTGATCCTGCCCGAACCGACCGAGGCCACCGCCGTGGTCCCCCTCGCCGAGGCCGACGAACCGCTCTCCGCCGAGATCACCAAACGCATGGGCGAACTGGACATGACCGATACCGGCTCCATCGTCCGTTTCGGCTCCGGCGCTCAGGCCGAGCTTCAGGAAATCTCGCAAGCCATGCTTCAGGACGTGCGCAACAAGGACGTGGGCCCCGCCGGTGATTCCCTGCGCGGCATCGTCACCACGATCCGTGGCTTCTCCGTCTCCGAACTCGACGTGCGCCGCAAACGCTCTTTCTGGGAAAAACTCTTGGGCCGCGCCGCGCCTTTCGCCAAATTCACCGCCCGCTATGAAGAGGTCCAGTCCCAGATCGACAAGATCACCGACAACCTCCTCAAGCACGAGCACACGCTCCTTAAGGACATCAAATCGCTCGACATCCTTTATGACAAAACCCTGTCGTTCTATGACGAGCTGGCCCTCTATATCGCGGCAGGCGAAGCCAAGATCGCCGATCTCGACGCCAATGACATCCCCGCCAAAGAGGCCGAGGTCCAGGCCGCGCCCGAAAACGATCAGGTCATGAAGGCGCAGGAACTGCGCGACCTGCGCGCCGCGCGGGACGATCTCGAACGCCGGGTGCATGACCTCAAGCTCACCCGTCAGGTCACCATGCAATCCCTGCCCTCGATCCGCCTTGTGCAGGAGAACGACAAATCGCTGGTCACCAAGATCAACTCGACGCTGGTCAACACCGTGCCGCTCTGGGAAACCCAACTGGCCCAGGCCGTCACCATCCAGCGTAGCGCCGAGGCCGCCGCCGCCGTGCGCGACGCCAATGATTTGACCAACGAACTCCTGACCTCCAACGCCGAAAACCTGCGTCAGTCGAACAAGATGATCCGCGAGGAAATGGAGCGCGGCGTCTTTGACATCGAAGCGGTCAAAAAGGCCAATGCCGACCTCATCGGCACCATCGAGGAAAGCCTCCAGATCGCCGACGAAGGCAAGGCCAAGCGCGCCGCCGCCGAGGAAGACCTCAAGAAGATGGAGGCCGACCTGCGCGACACCCTCGCCTCGGCCAAATCCAAACAAACCGGTCTCGGCGACACAGCCGGCACCGCCGTGCCCAAGGCCTGATCCTTGGTTCGGGTCCGTCCTCTCATGGCCTTGCTGGCCGCGGCTTTTGTCGCGGCCTGCGAAGCCTATATTCCCGGTCCCGACGCCAAAGCTCCGCCCGTAACGGCGCCTTCGCCCCGCTCCGAAGCTTTGCGCGACTATTATGCCGAGGTGCAATCCGACCTCCTCGCCCGTGGCCTTCTACGAACCGATGGCGGCGGACCCGATACCCCCTATACCCCCGACATGCTGGCGACGAATTTCGAACAGATCGCCTTTTATGACGAATACGCCCGTGGCGCTGGCCTGCGCCGCTCGACCGGGCGCGCCGGAAACCTGCGCCGCTGGGATGTGCCGGTGCGCGTGGGCCTCGAATTTGGTGCCTCCGTTCCCGAGGCTATCCAAAGCGCCGATACGGCCGTCGTGCAGGGCTATGTCGCCCGCCTTGCCAAGGTCTCCGGCCACACGATTACAACCACCGGCCCCCGCCGCGCCAATTTCCACGTGCTTGTCATGGGCGCCGATGACCGTGACCAGATGCTCGCCCGCGTGCGCGAGATCGTCCCCGGCGCTGGCCGCACCACGCTGAGCCTGTTCCGCAATACCCCGCGCGAAATTCACTGTCTCGTGGTCGCCTTCTCCGACCAGACCAATACCAACGCCTATCGCACAGCCATCGCCATGGTGCGCGCCGAACACCCCGATCTCCTGCGCAAATCCTGTTATCACGAGGAAATCGCCCAAGGCCTCGGCCTCGCCAACGACAGCCCCGAGGCCCGCCCCTCGATCTTCAACGACGATGACGAATTCGCCCTGCTGACGACCCATGACGAGGCGCTCTTGCAGATGCTCTACAATCCGGCGCTCTCCATCGGCATGTCGCTTGAGGCCGCCCGCCCGACAATCAAATCCCTCGCCCGCGAACTGGCGGGCCGCTATTACTGACCCTCAAAGGAGCACTTTCCATGGGTATCTTCGA
>JAAEZB010000004.1:5850-70750 GCA_018223085.1 Paracoccaceae bacterium | reverse complement strand
CGCTATCCGGCCCCCGATCCACGAGATCGCCAAGAAACACGACAGAGGCATCCGAGCCGCCATCGCCCTCAATCCGCGCCAAAGCGTCTTCAAGCATAGTCTTCTGACCGTGAATATCGCCGATGGCGTAGATGGGATCGCTCATATCAAACTGCTACTCTTTTTCTGCGCTTCGCGAAAGCACCTCAGGAGAAGATCCGTTGCGTGCACGGCGCATATGGTCAAAATGAAGTACCTGCTTCCCTGACCGGGAAAATGATATTCAACACGAGGATTACCCCATTATGACAATTCGGAAGTTTGCAATTCTTGCGACGGCGGCTGCCCTGCTCTCTGGCTGCGCCACCGAAGAGGGCACTTACGTCACTGGCAAAACCGCCCCTTACGAAAAACCGGCCCCGGAAGCCGTGGCGCGCACCCCGGATCAGATCGAACTCTTTAGCGGCGCGCCGAACCGTAGCTTTACCGAGATCAAACCCATCGAAGTCGCCGTGAACAAAATCACCGCCTTCCACCCAAGCCCAACCGTCGAACAGGCCCAAAAAGCCCTGCGTGCAGAGGCCGCGAGCCTTGGGGCCGACGCGGTGATTAACGTCACCATCTCGGATGTCGGCGTCAGCCTGATTTCCTGGGGCACGCGCTATGCAAAGGGCACAGCAATCAAATACTGACCCACAAAAAAGAGCCGCCCCAAACAGGAGCGGCTCTCTTTGATTTCAGTGATCTGTCAGATCAGGCAACGTCGAAAGACAGCGCCTTCACCTGACGGAACAGGCCGGTTTCCGTCAGCTTGCCAAGCGTCGACGCCGGGACCTCACCATCGACATAGAGAAGCGCAATCGCCTCCCCGCCGACATCGGCGCGGCCAAGGGTAAAGTTGGCGATGTTGACGCCGTTCTCGCCCAAAGTCTTACCAAGGGTGCCGATGATGCCCGGCACGTCTTCGTTGGTGGTATAGACCATGTGCGCGCCAACCTCGGCGTCGATGTTGATGCCCTTGATCTGGATGAAGCGCGGCTTGCCATCCGAGAACACGGTGCCCGCAACCGAACGCTCGCGTTTTTCGGTGACAACGGTCACTTTGATATAGCCGTCAAACGCGCCCGACTTGTCCTGATTGGTGGTCGAAATCTTGATGCCGCGTTCTTTGGCAACAACCGGGGCCGACACCATGTTCACGTCCGGGTTGGACTTCTTCATGATACCCGCCACCACGGCACAGTTGAGCGCCGCGAGGTTCATCTCCGACACAACACCATCATAAAGGATGTTGATCGCTTTGATCGGCTCGTCGGTCATCTGGCCGCTGAACGCGCCAAGGTGATCGGCAAGCTTGATCCACGGGCCCATGACCTTGGCTTCTTCCGCGGTCACGCTCGGCATGTTGAGCGCGTTTTCCACGGCACCGGTCAGAAGGTAGTTCGACATCTGCTCGGCGACCTGAAGGGCAACGTTTTCCTGTGCTTCGGTGGTCGCCGCGCCAAGGTGCGGGGTGCAGACCACGTTGGGCAGGTTGAAAAGCACGTTTTCCTTGGCCGGCTCTTCCGCGAACACGTCAAACGCCGCGCCTGCGACATGGCCCGACTTAAGCAGCTCGGCCAGTGCCTCTTCGTCCACGAGACCACCACGGGCACAGTTGATGATGCGCACGCCTTTCTTGGTCTTCGCGAGGTTCTCCTTCGAAAGGATGTTGCGGGTGCCATCGGTGAGCGGCACGTGCAGCGTGATGAAATCCGCGCGGGTCAGAAGCTCTTCAAGCTCAACCTTCTCAACGCCCATCGTGTCCGCCTTCTCTTCCGACAGGAAGGGGTCATAGGCGATGACCTTCATCTTGAGGCCACGCGCACGGTCACAGACGATACCGCCAATGTTGCCCGCGCCGATGACACCAAGGGTCTTGTTGGTAAGCTCAACACCCATGAACTTCGACTTTTCCCACTTGCCCGCATGGGTCGAGGCCGAAGCCTCGGGGATCTGACGTGCCACGGCGAACATCATCGCGATGGCGTGTTCGGCGGTGGTAATCATGTTGCCGAAGGGGGTGTTCATGACGATCACACCCTTTTTCGACGCCGCTTCCTTGTCGACGTTGTCGGTGCCGATACCTGCGCGACCAACCACTTTGAGGTTGGTGGCGGCTTCGAGGATCGTCGGGGTCACTTTGGTCGCCGAACGGATAGCAAGGCCGTCATACTGGCCGATCACCTCGGCGAGCTTGTCTTTGTCCTTGCCGAGGTCGGGCATGAAATCAACATCGATGCCGCGATCGCGGAAAATCTGAACGGCGGTTTCCGAGAGTTTGTCGGATACGAGAACTTTGGGAGCCATGGGTTTGGTCCTTTTCATATCAGGAGCGGTGGGTTGAAAACCCACCCTACAAATTTGGGGTAGGGTGGGTCTTTGACCCACCATTCAAGGGCTTATTCCTGCGCTTCGAGGACTTCTTCGAACGCCCACTTGAGCCACAGGGTCAGCTTTTCAACATCTGCCGACTCGATGGTCGCACCGCACCACACGCGCAGACCCGCAGGGGCATCGCGATAGGCACCGACATCATAGGCGGCGTTATAGTCTTCAAGCTTCTTGGCCACGGCCTTGGCAAAGGCGGCGCCATCCTTGATGCGCTCATCGGTGAACTTGAGGCAAACAGAGGTGTTCGAGCGCGTCGCCGGATCTACGGCAAGGTTCTCGATCCAATCGTTGCGATCACAGAAGTCCCAGAGCACCTTGGCATTGGTGGTCGCGCGCTCAATGAGCTTGGGCAAACCGCCAACGTCGCGAGCCCAATCGAGCGCCACGAGGTAATCCTCAACCGCCAGCATCGAAGGCGTGTTGATCGTCGCGCCGGTAAAGATACCGTCGATAAGCTTGCCGCCTTTGGTCAGGCGGAAAATCTTCGGCATCGGCCATGCGGGCGTGTAGCTCTCAAGGCGTTCCACGGCGCGCGGGCTAAGGATAAGCATCCCGTGCGCAGCTTCGCCACCCATGACTTTCTGCCACGAGAAGGTCGTCACATCGAGCTTGTCCCAAGGCAGGTCCATCGCAAACGCGGCCGAGGTCGCGTCACAGATGGTCAGGCCTTCACGGTCTGCCGGGATCGCATCGCCATTGGGCACACGCACGCCCGAGGTCGTCCCGTTCCAGGTAAAGACCACGTCATTGTTGAAATCGACCGTCGCGCAATCAACGATCTCGCCATAGTCGGCGGTTTTGACTTCGGCGTCGATCTTGAGCTGTTTCACAACATCGGTGACCCAGCCAGAGCCAAAGCTTTCCCAGGCCAGCATCTCGGCCTTGCGTTCGCCAAGCAGCGACCAAAGCGCCATCTCGACTGCGCCGGTATCCGACGCGGGCACGATGCCGATCTTGTAATCGGCCGGGATGCCCAGAATTTCACGGGTGCCTTCAATCGCATCCTTGAGCTTTGCCTTGCCAATAGCGGCACGGTGCGAGCGCCCGAGGGCTGCGTCGGCAAGCTTGTCCAGCGAGAAGGTGGGGATTTTGGCACAGGGGCCAGACGAAAAACGCGGGTTGGCCGGCCGCGATGCCGGTTTTGCAATAGCCATGTAGCTACCCTTCCAGATAAGCGCCCCTCGTTGGGGAGGGGTGTCCCACGGACGCAGATAGGGCCTTTGCTGCATCCGCACAACAGGGAAAATGCACACAAGGCGACTCTTCGGATGTAAAAAACGACGCACCTCGACGCCTATCGGAAACTTCCCTTTCTGCCCCGTCCCGCCTCTGGCGTTGCGGCCAACCCTTTGCTACTTGCCTCAAAAGACGCCTTTTCGGGAGATTCCCCTATGTTCATCGCCACTTTGCTCACCTCGCCCACCAACCCGTCGCTCGACCCCGCCTTGGTCGACTCGCTGCGCAATGCGTGGGGCGGCGGCGATGCCACATGGCTCGCCCCCGACGAGGCCGCAGAGTTTTCCCTTGAGGCGATGCCGTCGAATCAATGGGATGTCTGGGCCGATCTTCAGGGCATGGGCGTCGATCTCGTGATCCTCCCCGCCGAAGGACGCCGCAAGAAGATGCTCCTCGCCGACATGGACTCGACCATGATCCAGCAGGAATGCATCGACGAACTCGCCGACGAGGCGGGTGTCGGCGATCACGTCAAGGACATCACCGCCCGCGCCATGAACGGCGAGCTAGATTTCGAAGGCGCGCTGATCGAACGGGTCGGCCTTCTGAAGGGTCTTGATGAGGCGGTCATCACACAGGTGCTTGATACCCGCATCACCCTGATGCCCGGCGGCAAATCCCTTCTCGCCACGATGAAAGCCAACGGCGCCTATGCCGCGTTGGTCTCGGGCGGTTTCACCGCCTTTACCGCCCGCGTCGCCGCCACGCTCGGCTTTGACGAAAACCGCGCCAATACCCTCCTCGTCGAGGATGGCAAACTCTCCGGCGATGTGGGTCGCCCGATCTTGGGCCGCGAGGCCAAGGTGCAGGCGCTGAAGGAAATCACCGCCCGCCTCGGCCTCACGCAAGACGACGTGATGGCCGTAGGCGACGGCGCCAACGATCTCGGCATGCTCGGCCTCGCCGGGGCGGGTGTGGCCCTGCACGCCAAACCCTCTGTCGCTGCCGAATGCGATATCCGCATCAACCATGGCGACCTAACTGCGCTTCTCTATATCCAAGGCTACGCGAAGACAGACTTCACCGCCTGACCCCTTCTTCCTCTTGCCCAAATATCCCGGGGGGTCTGGGGGGCTGGTCCCCCAGCCACGCCCAACGCTTTGACGGCGCAGCTCTGCTGCGTCTCAAAGGGGCGGGAGCACCCCCTCTACCGGATTCATCCGTCCAGTCACCAACCCGTCCCAGTTTTTGATCGGTGCGTTGACATATTTCTGCGCCAACGGGTGGTTCGGGTCCAGAACCCCCAACCGGATCAAAAGCGCCGCCGTGATACATTCCGCCCCGCGCGTCGCGCCATCGGCGATCTTAACCGCCAGCCCGAGCTTTTTCTCCGGAATGATCGCGATGAAATACCCTTCGGCCCCGGTCTTGACCGCAACCTTGTGATCCATCGCCCGCATCAGATCGGTGCAGGCGCGCCCCTCACCCGCGACAAGCTCGGGATAGGTCGCCATCGCCTCTCGCAGACGCACCGCCGCAGATTGCCGGCGGTCGCCATCGGGATTGGCCGAGGCGAAAAACGCCATGGCCCGCGCCATACCGTGCATGGTGCTGGCGAAATTCGGCGCGGAGCAGCCATCCACCCCATAACCGGGGCTGTCTTCCTGCGTCACCTCTTCAAAGGCCGCCTTGACCGCCTTTTGCACCGGGTGATCGAGCGCGACATACTCCGGCCCGGCCTTGAGATGCTTGGTCAGGGTAAGAAACCCCGAATGCTTGCCCGAACAATTGTTGTGATAGCGACAGACCGGCTTGCCCTC
The DNA here is from genome assembly GCA_018223085.1 of Paracoccaceae bacterium. GTDB lineage: Bacteria > Pseudomonadota > Alphaproteobacteria > Rhodobacterales > Rhodobacteraceae > Shimia. The sequence goes on along the minus strand of JAAEZB010000004.1, from coordinate 65,342 downwards.
ACGGATCAATTCGTCTCTCGCCTCGATATCGCGCGGCTCTTGTGGGCCACAGCAGAAATCCTCATCGCTGAATCCCAACTCCGCGAGCCACGCCGTAACGCGCTTTGAATGAATCTCCGCCCCGTTATGCGAGGCACAGGCCAGCGCCAGCTGCTCAACGCTCAACCCCGCCGCATCCGCTGCGCCGCTCTCGACCAAGGGCAGCGCCTGCAACATTTTTGACGACGAACGCGGCAGCACGACCGCCTCGGGATCACCCCAGGCCTCGACAATCTGACCGGTGTCATCACAGACCACCGCATGACCAGCATGGACGCTCTCAAGGAACGGACCACGCCAGATTTCCACCAAAGGAACTGCTCCTGCCATGACGAACCCCTCTGTCTCAGGCAAATTTGTGCCGACAGGTCTTTTCCCTGCCGCCCAAATCAGGCTAATGTGAGTTGATCGAGAAGAAAATATCCCGCAGCAAATACCGGAGCCAAATTCGGATCGCGGGGCTTAAAGAGGCAAAGAACAGCTTGGAGGCTGTGAATTATGGGATCACGTATCGTGAAAACGTGCATGAAGGCAGGTATCGCAGCGGCATTCGCACTGACTGCCAGCATCGCCACAGCACAACAAAGCAGCGACAATCAGGTCAACGCCGTCACCGACTGGAGCGTTTTCGTTGAAAACGAGCCCAAGGAATGCTGGGCCGTGTCGACTGCCAAGGAAAGCGTCAACACCAAGGAAGGCCGCGTCGTCGCCGTGCGGCGTTCGGACATCCTTCTGATGGTCGTCTTCCGCCCAAGTGTGAAGGTCGCAGGCCAGATCGGCTTTACCGGTGGCTATCCCTTCGCCAAGGGCTCGACCGTGGGCCTCGACATTGACGGCACGAGCTTCGAGCTCTTTACCGAGGGCGAATGGGCCTGGCCCGCCTCGACCGCCGAGGACAACAAGATCGTCACCGCCATGAAGCGCGGCTCCAAGGCGGTTCTGACGGCGCGCTCTGCGCGTGGGACCAAGACCGTCGATTCCTTCTCGCTTCTCGGCTTTACCGCATCGGTCGAAGACGCCGAGAAACGTTGTAAGTAAACCAAAACACGCGACGCCCGGCCAAACGGGCGCGCCAAACCCAAACCACCGCGGGGGACATCGGCCAACACAAGGCCGGGCGAACCGCCAAGGGGGGCAGAGCAGTGCAGGACCCGGCGATCATCGCCGCCAAACAGGACTCGGACTCCGTCTCTCTGACGGGGATTCAGGCCGTATTGAGCGGAAGCCTCATTACAACGCAACGCGGCGAAATTGCCGCCGAAGACCTGCGCCCCGGCGATCGGGTTGTCTCGCGCGATCGGGGCCTTGTGCCGCTGCGCTGGATAGGCCGGATCACCGCCGATACACGGCAGAACCGCGACACCGCCCCCATTCGAATTCCGCGCCACGCGCTTGGCCGCAACCTGCCGGTGCGCGATCTTTACATGGCCCCGGATCAGAAAATCTGGCTCAAAGGTGCAGAGTTTCGCGACCTCTTTGCCAGCCATGAAGTGCTTATCCCCGCCGCCGCCCTTGCGGGCTGGAGCGGCATCACGCAGGCCACCTACCTGACCGAGCCAACCTATATGCTCCTGCTATTCGATCAGCCCGAAATCATTATCGCCGACGGTCTTCAGATCGAGAGCCGCCGCCCCGATGCGGCGCTTGCCGGGCTGACCTGCGTCGGGCGCGACCCGATGTTTTCGCTCTTTCCCGATCTCGAACGCCTTGCCGGACGCGGCGCACCAACACGGCGCAGCCTAAGCGAGACCGAGGCGGGCACGGCGTTGCCACTGCAAAGCCGGGCCTGAAGCGTCGGGAAAATTGGAAATCTTTGCAATTGCCTGTTAATGGTGTATGCACCGCGCCTGATTTCCTGAACACCGAGTAAACCCATGACCACCCGCGCCCCCGTCACGCAGGACGTAATGACCATTCCGCGCAAATTGCCGGAGAGCGACAAGATGAACCTTGTCGGCCTCACCCGCGACCAGATGCGTGACGCCCTGATCGAGGCAGGCACGCCCGAGAAGCAGGCCAAGATGCGCACCGGGCAAATCTGGCAATGGATTTACCAATGGGGTGTGCGCGACTTTGCTGAGATGACCAACCTCGCCAAAGCCTATCGCGCCATGCTCGACGAAAAATTCACCATCGAGATCCCGGAAGTCGTAAGCAAACAGGTCTCGACCGACGGCACGCGCAAATACCTTGTGCGTATCGCAGGCGGGCACGAGGTCGAGGTGGTCTATATCCCCGAAGACGACCGCGGCACGCTCTGCATTTCCTCGCAGGTGGGCTGCACCCTGACCTGTTCTTTCTGTCACACCGGCACGCAAAAGCTCGTCCGCAACCTGACAGCGGGCGAGATCGTTGGCCAGATCATGATGGCACGCGATGACCTTGACGAATGGCCCGAACGCGGCACGCGCAAGGACGAAACCCGGCTTTTGTCCAATATCGTGCTCATGGGCATGGGCGAGCCGCTCTATAATTTCGAGAACGTGCGCGACGCGATGAAGATCGCCATGGACCCCGAAGGGATTTCCCTGTCGCGTCGTCGCATTACCCTTTCGACCTCCGGCGTGGTGCCCGAGATTGCCCGCACGGCCGAGGAAATCGGCTGCCTTCTGGCGATTTCCTTCCATGCGACGACGGATGAAGTCCGCGACGTCCTCGTGCCGATCAACAAGCGCTGGAACATCGAGACGCTTCTTGAGGCGCTGGCGTCTTATCCGAAAGTGTCGAATTCCGAGCGCATCACCTTTGAATACGTGATGCTCGATGGGGTGAACGATACGGACGCAGACGCGCATCGCCTCATTGAGCATATCAAGCGTCACAAGATCCCGGCCAAGATCAACCTGATCCCGTTCAACGAATGGCCCGGCTCGCCCTATAAGCGGTCTTCGAACAACCGCATCCGGGCATTCGCTAATATCATCTATCAGGCGGGCTATGCCTCGCCGATCCGCAAGACGCGCGGCGACGATATCATGGCCGCCTGTGGTCAGCTCAAATCCGCCACCGAACGCGCCCGCAAATCGCGCAAGCAGATCGAAGCCGAAGCCGGTCTTAAATAGAGCGCCTTCGGCGCGCAGGTTTTGCGCGCCCTATCGGGCACGCGGTTGCGAGGCTCTGCCTCGCGCTCCGAGGTATTTTCACCAAAAAGAAACAAATGCGCCCTGACTCCCGAAACGGGGGCCAGGGCGGCTTCTTCTTGGGCGGTCATCGGCTCCTCAGCCTGTCCCGCAAGGGCATTGAGGCGCATTAAAGTTAATGCTGCGTTGCCTTCTGCCCCAAACTTTCCCCATTTCCGATGAACTTCCGCCCCGATGAACAATCAGTTTCTATCTCGTGAACAATAAAAAATCCCGAGGAGGATTGACCAATGGCACGAGCAGATATCGGTGGCGCAATGATTGAGACGCCCATTCTTGACCTTATCACCCGCGAGCGCGCCAAGGCGCTTTCGCCGCGCGAGTGGAAGTTCCGCCTCGCGGGCTATGGCTATGCGATCAAGGACGTCAAAGGCGCGCAAGTCGTGACCAAGCTGCCGCAGGGCATCGAGCTTGGCGTGTTGCCCGCCCACATCCACTAACGCCCCGGGATTTCCCCGCGCCGCTTGGCTTCGCCCCAGTTGAGAATGACATCAACCGCCTCATCCGCTGTATCGACATAGCGGAACAGGTCGAGGTCTTCCGGGCTGATGGTGCCTGCTTCGGCGAGAGCTTCGAAGTTGATGATCTTTTTCCAGAACTCGCGCCCGAAGAGCAGGATCGGCACCTGTTTCATGCGCCCGGTCTGGATCAGGGTGAGCGTCTCGAAGAGCTCATCCATCGTCCCGAACCCGCCGGGAAAGATTGCCAGCGCCTCTGCCCGCATGAGGAAATGCATCTTGCGGACGGCGAAATAGTGGAAGTTGAAACAGAGATCCGGGGTCACGTAGGGGTTCGGCGCCTGCTCGTGCGGTAGCACGATATTAAGCCCGATCGACACGCCCCCTGCATCCGCCGCGCCGCGGTTGCCCGCCTCCATGACACCCGGACCGCCGCCCGTCACGATCACATGTTCCCGTGTGCCGTTCCCGTTACAGCGCAGGGTCATCTGCCGGGCAAATTCCCGCGCCTCATCGTAATATTTCGAAAGCTCCGCGAGGGTTTCCGTCCGCGCCTCGTGTTTCTTTGCCGGTTCCGGGATGCGCGCCCCGCCAAACAGAACAATGGTCGATTCCACCCCGTATTCCTGCATCAGCAGGTCCGGTTTCATCAGTTCAAGCTGAAGCCGCACCGGGCGCAGTTCGTCCCGGCACAGAAAATCGAAATCATCATAGGCCAACCGATAAGATGGCGCGCGCGATTGCGGCGTATCGGGTACATGGCTTGCACGGCTGCGGTCGAAATGGGCATCCGACAGGGGATGCTTGCGGTCCTTGGACATCTTGAAAACCCTTACTCTCACGTTTGCCCAAGCCCTATCGCGTCCGCGCGCGCATGGCCAGTGACAGCCGCGTGACGTCTCTTGTGGCGCGGATAGGTCGTTTTGGCAGGGTGACGCCGCCCCCTCTTGCGGCTATGAAGTTCCGAATCCTTAACATTGGAGCGAAAAAACATGTCGAATGCCCAGCTCGAACAAGCCATCGAAGCCGCGTGGGACGCGCGCGACACCATCACGCCGTCGACCGGCGGCGAAACCCGTGAAGCCATCGAAGAGACGCTGAACGCGCTCGATTCGGGCAAACTGCGCGTTGCGGAAAAGCTTGAGAGCGGCGATTGGCACGTCAACCAGTGGGCCAAAAAAGCCGTGCTCCTCGGCTTTCGCCTCAAAGACATGGAACAGCAGGACGGCGGCCCGCAGGGCGGCCACTGGTGGGACAAGGTCGACAGCAAATTCAAAGGCTGGGGCGACGCAGAATGGAAAGACGCGGGCTTTCGCGCCGTGCCGAACTGCATCGTGCGTAAATCGGCCTATGTCGCGCCGGGCGTTGTCCTGATGCCGTCTTTCGTCAACCTCGGCGCCTATGTCGACGAAGGCACCATGGTCGACACCTGGGCGACCGTTGGCTCCTGTGCCCAGATCGGCAAGAACGTGCACCTTTCGGGCGGCGTCGGCATTGGCGGCGTGCTTGAGCCGATGCAGGCCGGTCCGACCATCATTGAGGATAACTGCTTTATCGGGGCGCGCTCCGAAGTGGTCGAAGGCTGCATCGTGCGCGAGGGCTCGGTTCTTGGCATGGGTGTCTTCATCGGCCAGTCGACCAAAATCGTCGACCGCGAAACCGGCGAAATCATGTATGGCGAAGTGCCCGCAGGGTCGGTCGTTGTCGCGGGCTCCATGCCCTCGAAAAACGGCGTGAACCTCTACTGCGCCGTGATCGTAAAACGCGTTGACGCTCAGACCCGCTCCAAGACCTCGATCAACGAGCTTCTGCGCGACTGATCTTGATATCCCGAACATGTGAAAGGCGTCGGTCCTGCGGGGTCCGGCGCCTTTTTCTTTGCCTCAGTCAAACAGGAACGTCTCGCCGAACCACTTGTCGACCAGCGCGCCATAGCTCCCGTCTTCACGAAGCGCCAGTAGCGCGCGGTTGATCTCTTCGCGCAGGGGGCTGCCCGCAGGCAAGGCGATGCCATAGTTTTCCGGGCGATAGACCCTGTCTATGAGCCGTGCCTCTCCGGCGCTGTCGGCCATCACGTAATAGGCCAGAATCGGCCCATCAAAGACCACCGCATCCGCCTTGCCCTCGGTAAAGGCGGCAAGCATCTCGTGAGGATTGGCATAGCCAGCAAAAGCAATGTCACGTTTGGCAAGGAAATCCGCACTGGTCGAGCCAGACACCGTTGCCACCCGCCGATTGTCGAGATCATTGATCGACTCGACATTTTCCTGAAGCGCATCGACGGTTACGGCGGCGGTGATCGTGGCGACAAAGATCGACACGATAAACAGGCTCGAAATCACAAGGAACACGGCAAACACCCGGCCAAAGCGGGACATGGGCATGCGTTCCTCAAACCCGCCATTGACCACGAGGTTGAGCGCCCACCAGAAGGACGGGAACATCGCATCGCCAAGGGGGCGGTCGAAATAGGGCTGCCGCCCGCGTTCGAACACCCACATCAACATGCCGCCGCCGAACAAAAGGCCAAGCGCGGCAAGGCCAAGCGCCAAAATCTCGCCATTGAGTACCCCAAACAGCCGCTTCAATGTGCTGTCTTCTTTTGGCAGCAAGATCTGTAGCCCGCTCTCAAAGATCGGCTGACTAAAATCCATCTCGGCTTCGCGCGCGGCGGTGATCGAGATGTTGGCGATGGCCCCATCGACCGCATCATCGCGCACCGCGTTGAGCATATCGGCAAACTGCGGCTGTGGCGCAAAGACCAGCGGGCGGCCAAGCCGGTCGGCAATGGCCTGCATCAAGTCGATGCTAAAGCCTTCGGGTTCGTCATCATTCAGAGCGGCGAAGGGCGGGCGGTCCACAGTGGCAAAAACAAGGGCGTCCGAAAGCGTCTCTTGCGCTCGCGCGCCACCGCCCAGATCCATAGCCAATCCGGTCAGCACAAGCACCGCCAGCGCCAAGGCGCGGATGCACGTCTTCAATTTTTGCAAGGCTCCAATCCCCATTGTGCGAGCGCAAACACCATGCCTCAGGAGATCGGAAGGGTCAACGCCATCGACCCATTCTACCGTCACGAGATTGCCCCTGCGACGGTGTTTCGCGAGGCCTTAGACCTTCAAAAGTGCCTGCGCCTCATATTTGCGCAGGGAAATGCGCGCCGCCGGACCATAGCCATAGCCCATCATCGAATCCGCATTGGGCATCAATCGGAGAATCTCGTCGCGGGTTTCGGCATCGAAACTCTCCATGGTTTCATGGCCGGGATGATAGCTCTCGCTATCAAGCCCGTTGCCGCGCACGATCTCGTGGCGATCAAAGAGCAGATGCACATAGGTCACGGGCGCGCCATCCGCGCGCGGACAGATCGTACGTCCGTTCACGAGGTCCTTGGCTTTCACAAGCACCTCGGATTCGCCAAAAAGAAGGCTCGCGCGGGGGGAATGCAAAAGCACACGGTGGTTCGGCGAAAACTCAACCGTGTCGTGCGCGCCAAGCGCCCCGGCCTCGAACCGGATCGGCGCGTCGATGCCTTCGGCGATGCGCGTCGTCTGACCAACCCAGCGCAACGGCTGGAACCCGTTGTCGCGCGTCAGAACCATATCGCCAACATCAAGCGTCTCGACCGGGACCTCGCCCTGATTGGTGATGATCCGGGTGCCCGCCACGAAACAGGGCGCCGTGGTCAGTGTCACAAAGCCAACATCGGTATTCCCGTCCGTATCCTCAATCGTGTAGGAAAAGACGTTTTCGCCAAGGTCGCCATCGGACTCGGCCGTAATGGTGCCGTCGGCATTGAGGGTAATCATCTCGCCGGTTGGCAAGGTGATCGTATCGCCCGCGAAGACTTCCTGACCGTTGATATGGGTGATCGTAAGGGCCGCTCCGGTGCTGCTGTCATCGTTGGCAAGGATGTCGAAATCATATTCGCCGGTCTTGCCGATGGTCAGGTCATCATCCCCGGCCACAAGCGCGCATTGAATCGAATCCCCCGCGATGAGCAGGTTGGAATCGTAAATCCCGTCGCCGCCATCGGCGATGGCGATCTTGATGTCGTTTTCCTCGCCGGGATTGACCGGCGCCTTGAGCGTCATGGTGACGGTAAACCCGTCCATCTCGGTATTGGCAACTTCGGCGTATTGCGGGTTGTCGATATAGAGATTTTCGTTCGACGTATTGTTGATGTTGTTGATGGTAATGTCACCATCGCCCACGGTCAGTTCGGCCTTCTCGCCATTGACCCAGACCCCCACCGCATCGTTGAATCCCGAGTTAACGTATTCGAGATATTCTTCCGAAGAAAAGGTGACCTGCATGGTTAGCACGCTGCCTTCGGGGACGAAGGTCGCCTCGAAAATGGCGGCGTCATAGGTTTTGGCGTTGGCAATCTCTTCAAGATCGCTATCGCCAGCACCGTTCCAGTTGGTCGATTCATTGGCCTCCCGGTTGGGATCGCCGCTTTCACGGGTGATATCGCTGACCTTGCCGGTCGACAGGATAACGCCGGTATCCGAAGGCGTGATCGCATCGGCAACACTATCGCCGTTGGAATAGATGCCTGATGCCTCATCTGCCCCTGTGTAAGAGGCCGAGGTGATGGTGATGCCCGAGCCGAACATCGCCTCCGCCATTTCCATGTCGGAAGCGGTTGAATCAATGGGAAGTTCCGAAGCAGTTACCATCTCTATCGTTCCTCAAAAAACCAGATGCCCGGGGCAAGGCAAATTGTTAACTAAGCCACAAGACGGGTAAGGACATCGGGGAAAGACTCCCCCCTCTTCCCCAACACGATCATCGGCGGCTACTTCACCCACTGTAGATAAACGAATCTTTCTGAGGATTTATTGGTGCAATCGAGGAAAATGTGAGGCATTCGACCTAATCCATACCCGATCGGATAGGTCTTTGGAGTACAGCGCCGCTTGACGCCCATGGGCCACGCGGGATAAGGCCGCGCCATGGAAAAGACGAAAAAAACATCACGCCAACAGGTCTATACCCTACTTGTGCAGGTTGGCCGCAAGGAAGGCGACGGCCTTCCCGACAACGCCACCGGCGCCGCGCTCATGATCTATGCCAGCGGCGTGGACGAGGCCGAGGCCGTGCGCGAAACCGTGGCCATCCTCAAACAGGCCGAACTCGCACCGCTTGATGTGACCGGCTATGGCACCCGCGAAGAACGCGAGGCGCAGGGCCATGAAATCGCCGCAGATGAGCTTGAGCTGATGCAGCGCGCGTTGGACGAGAATTCCGTGGTCGTGGCGCAGATGACCCCGTTTTACAATGGCGAGGAAACGCTCTCCGCCGACGAAGACAGCGCCCATTGAACGACTAAAAGATCAGGCCGCGCTGCGCAGAGCGGCGAGTGTATTGGCCTCAAACGCGCCAAGCACCGGGTAGGGCCGGGCGATATGCTCCGGCAGGTGATTGCGCGCACTCCCTGCAAGAAGGCTTGCCCCAAGAAGATCGCGTTTGCGTCTGAGGCGGCCAATATCAAGACTTTCAAGGCAGGTTCCGGCGGCATAGATCGCGTCCGCCTCGGGCAGGAGAAGCTGAGTATAGGTCACCAGCGCGTGCCCCTTTTCGCGCACCCCCGCCGCGCCGCCGGTCAGATGCCCCGCCGGGATCAACACATGTTCGCGCCCAAAGAGATACTCCACCCGCGAGCCCCCAACGAGCATCCGCTGGCCCGGCGTCACAACGATATCACGGTCCAGACCGAAATAAGGGTGGCGCAGGCGCACCGGTTCAAAAAGACCCCGCGCCGGGACCGTGCGGCGTAGCACCTGAAGCACCGGCACAACCTTGCCGCCTAGAGTCTCCACAAGATCGCCACGACGCAAATCGCCCAGCGCCCGTGCACCATAAGGTGTCGCCACCGGCAGCGAGGCCATCAGCCCCGGCATTGGCCCAATTGGCTCGACCCGATCAGACACGGCAAGAAACAGTACGTCTTCGTCCATCACCGCCGCCGCCGGGTTGCGGATCATGTCATGCACATCCGCCAGCGTCAGCGCCACCGGCATCCGCACCACGGTCTGAAAGCAATGCGCCACATCCGGGCGCTCGACCGCCAGCCGCGCCCAGCCATGCGCCACATCCCAGCTATAGGTAATGCGCAGCACATCGGTGCGCCGCGCCTCGGCGTCATGGGTCAGCGCCGCATGACACATCTCGCCCTTACCGGTATGCACCAGCGAAACCCCGCCCCCCGGCACCGCGCGCAGCATCAGGCTCATGTCGGCATCAAAGCCACGCTGAAGACCCAAAAGAAGCTGTGGCGCATTGTAGGGAGACAGGCGCGTTTCCAAAAGCAGGCTGCCGCGCGGCATGGGCTGGTCAAGATCGGCCTCTGGGGGCGATAGCTCTCTGCCCCGCCCATGGGCCAGGCCCTCGGGTGCAAACAGCGCGTCATCGCGATCCCGTATGGCGATCCAGGTCATCCCGCGTCCGCCTCAGGCCACCTGTTTGCCCGAGCGGGTCAGCACAGCCGCCTCGAAACTCTTCAAGGTGCGCCGCGCCGCCTGACCATAACCCTCGCCCGTGCTGCGGTCCAACTCCGGGAACAGGGTAAAGATTTCCTCAACAATCTCTTCTTCGAAAATATTGTTGATCTGCGGCCCCGGCAGGAAGCTCTCGGTCTCAAGCCCTTGCGAAAACACGATCTGGTGGCTGTCGAACAGGATATGGAAATAGGTCACATCCCCACCCGTCTGCCGCGTGACGGACACGTCATTCAAAAGGTCCTTGGCCTTGACCAGAACCTCCGGGCTATCAAAAAGAAGCTCGGCCCGGCTATCGCGTACAAGAACCCGGTGCTGCGGCGATACGAGAAGCGTAGCATGATCGCCAAATGTCCCGGCTGCGATGCGGATCGGGGCAAGCGCGCCTTCGGCCGGCACCGTGCGATGCCCGACCCAGCGAACCTCCTGCGGTCCGTTCTCATAGGTATCAACAAGGTCGCCCGCATCGATATCCTCAATCGGCACATCGCCCTCGGGGGTTCGGATCAACGTGCCCTTGACGAAACAGGGCGCCGACGTGGAATTGATCGTGACAAAGCCAACATCGCTCGTGCCGTCCTCATCCTCGATCGTATAGGTAAAGTTGACCTCTTCCTCGTCGCCATCCGTCACAATCTCAAAGGTGCCGTCGGCATTGAGCGTGATGACCTGCCCGGTCGATAGGGTAATCGTATCGCCCGCATTAACGGGCTGGCCGTTGATATGGGTGATGGTAAGCGTGCTGCCGGACTCGTCATTGGCAAGCACATCAACCGTCTTGGTCGTGTTGAGACCCATCGTTGTCTCGTCCGCCACCGCGAGAACCGCAGTCTGGACCGAGTCACCCGCGATCAGGACGTTGGAATCATAGCTGCTATCGCCAACATCCACGATCCCGATGGTGATCTCATTCACCTCGCCCGGATTGACATCCATCTTGAGCGTCATGGTGACGGTGAACCCGTCCATCTCGGTGTTGTAGGCATCGCCAGTATTGTCGAGATAGAGGTTCTGGTTGTTGGTCGTGTTGATCGTGGAAATGCTCGCACTCCCCGAGCCAACCTCGACCTCAACCTCCTGACCATTGACCATGACGATCACGGCATCATTGTAAATCGAGTTGATATACTCGGGATATTCATCCGACGAAAAGACGAACTGCATCGTCAGCGTGTCGCCCGTCGGAATGAATTCGACCTCAAGATAGGCCGCGTCATAAGTGTTGTTGCCAACAATCGCGTTGAAATCAGCGTTGTTGTTTTCGCCGCTGGTATTGGTCGACCGGCCCGTGGATTGGTTGGTATTGGTCGAAGTGCCGCCCCACCAGCCGCCGCCGCCGCTATTGGTAAAATCGGTGGCGTTCCCGGTCGACAGGATCACCCCCGTATCGCCCGGCGTCGCCTCGGCCGATACGGCATCGCCATTCGAATAAATGGCCGACGATCCGCCCGCGCCGCTATAGCTCGCGCTGACGACCGTAACACCGTCGCCAAAAATTTCTCCCGCCATCTCTTCAGCGGACGCACCTGTATCGTACGTTAGTTCCTGCGCAATAGGCATACTGCCTGCCCTCAATTTTTACGAGGCAGCGCCTTTGGCCCGCGCGTCTTTTCGACGTCACGGGGGCGTAGTATGGGTCTTGATTGCCCGCTCGATTACCCTGCCTCGGGTTTATTATTGCCCCGATAATGCCAGAATTGTTTGGCCTTGTTAAGCCTTTAGACGATCTGGGCGAAAACTCTCGGTTTTCGATGTCTTCTCTGTTGCATTGAAGCAGCCCCTCGCGCGCGGTATCTCTTGGCCAAACCGCGCCAAAGGAGCCCGCAATGCCCGTCACCGACCCCGCCGCCCTGACCGCATCCCTGATCCGCTGCCCCTCGGTCACGCCCGAAGAAGGCGGCGCGCTGGTGCTGCTTGAAGAGCTTCTGTCGAACGCCGGGTTCGCCTGCACCCGCGTGGATCGCGGCGGCGTGTCGAACCTCTTTGCCCGCTGGGGCGACAAGGGCCATGCCAAGACCTTTGGCTTCAACGGCCATACCGATGTGGTTCCCGTCGGGGACGAGGCCGCCTGGACCGCCGATCCCTTCGGCGCGGAAATCCGGGACGGGATCATGTTCGGTCGTGGGGCAACCGACATGAAATCGGGCGTCGCCGCCTTTGCCGCCGCCGCCATAGACCTCGTGCGCGACACACCCCCCGAGGGCGCCATCATCCTGACGATTACCGGCGATGAAGAAGGCGATGCCGTGGATGGCACTACGGCTCTCCTCGACTACATGGATGCCAAGGGCGAAAAAATGTCCGTCTGCCTCGTGGGCGAACCCACCTGCCCTAACGAAATGGGCGACATGATGAAGATCGGCCGCCGTGGTTCGCTCACTGCATGGTTTACCTTCACCGGCGTGCAGGGCCATTCCGCCTATCCCCATCGCGCCAAGAACCCGCTTCCGGCCATGGCACGCCTGATGGACCAAATGGCCTCGCATACGCTCGACGAAGGCTCGGATCACTTCGACGCCTCGACCCTCGCCATTGTCACCATGGATACCGGCAACCCGGCCACCAACGTGATCCCCGCCGAATGCCGCGCCACGGTCAATATCCGCTTCAACGACCTCCATTCCGGCGCGTCCCTCACCGACTGGATGCAGACCCTCGCCGATGCGATCGCCGCCGAAACCAGCATCGACATCGCCATGACCGTCAAGATTTCCGGCGAGAGCTTCATCACCCCCCCCGGCCCCCTCTCCGATCTCGTCGCCGCCTCGGTCGAGGCCGAAACAGGCCGCACCCCCGAACTCTCGACCTCTGGCGGCACCTCGGATGCCCGCTTTGTCCAACACCACTGCCCGGTGGTCGAATTCGGCCTCGTCGGCAAGACCATGCACAAGGTCGATGAAAACGTCCCTGTCGATCAAATCCATCAACTCAAAAGCATCTATAGCCGCATCCTTCGAGACTATTTCGCCTGAAAATGCCCCGTCGCCCGCGCCTCATCGTCATGGTCAAGGAGCCGCGCCCCGGTCGCGTCAAGACACGGCTCGGGCACGATATCGGCATGACGCGCGCCGCATGGTGGTTCCGCCATCAGAGCGCCGCCCTCCTGCGCCGTATCACCGATCCGCGCTGGGATACATACCTCGCCGTCTCCCCCGACCACGAAGGCCTCGCCTCTCGTATCTGGCCCGCGCACCTTCCGCGCCTCCCTCAAGGACCGGGCGATCTTGGCGACCGCATGGCCCGCCTCCTACGGTCGCGGCCCCCCGGCCCCACCTGCATCATCGGCGCCGACATCCCCGGCATCCGCCGCCCCCACATCGCCGAGGCCTTCGCGGCCCTTGGTGCAAACGATGCCGTCTTTGGCCCGGCCATGGATGGTGGCTATTGGCTTATCGGCCTCAAACACACTCCGCCCGCCGGTTTCCTGCAAAACACCCGCTGGTCCACCGAACACGCGCTTGCCGACTCAATGGCCACCCTGCCCCACCACCGCATCGCCCGGATCACACCGCTCCACGATGTCGACACCGCCGCAGATCTTCCTCTTGCCAAAAATATCCCGGGGTGAATTAGGGCTTCTGGGGCGCATGTCCGAGAAGCGCAAAACCGGTTCCCACTTTTGCGCGACATGCTTGGGCAACCAAGAGGGGCAGCGCCCCTCCCCCTTTTTCCCGATGACGCGCCCCGCGCCCCGTGCTAGGGCAAATCCATGCGTATACCGACCAAAGCCGAGATCCTCGACTGGATTTCCGAAAACCCGACCCTGACCTCCAAGCGCGACATCGCCAAAGCCTTCGGCATCAAAGGCGCCGCGCGGATCGACCTCAAACGCCTGCTGAAGGAGCTTGAGGAAGAAGGCCACCTGTCGAAACGCAAATCGTCCTACCGCGATCCCGATAGCCTGCCGCCCGTTTCGGTCTTGCAGATCAGCGGCCCGGATTCCGATGGCGATCTCTACGCCCGCCCGCTTGAATGGCAGGGCGAAAGCGAAGAACCCCTGATCCTCGTCATCCCCCGCGCCTCCGACCCGGCCCTGGGCCAGGGCGACCGCATCCTCGCCCGCCTGACCGAGGTCCAAGGCGAGGCATGGCGCTACGAGGGCCGCCTCATCCGCCGCATCGGCACCAATCCCAAGCGCGTGCTCGGCATTTTCCGCCTGACCGCCGAAGGGGGCCGCATCCTGCCCATCGACAAGGGCGACGGCAAAGAATGGCAGGTGCTCAACGAAGGCATCAACGGCGCCAAGGACGGTGAACTCGTCGAAGCCCAGCAAACCGGCCCCAAGGGCCGCCTCGGCCTGCCGCGCGCCAAAGTCGTCGAGCGCCTCGGCGATCCGTCTGCGCCCAAGGCCGTCTCCCTCATCGCGATCCATCAACACGGCATCCCCGATGCCTTCCCCGATCGTGTCATCGCCGAGGCCGACGCCGCCAAACCCGCCCCCTTGGGCAAACGCGACGACATGCGCGACATGCCCCTTGTTACGATTGACCCGGCGGATGCGCGCGACCATGACGATGCCTGCTGGGCCCATGCCGATGATGACCCCAAGAACGAAGGCGGGCACGTCATCTGGGTCGCCATCGCCGATGTCGCCCATTACGTCACCCCCGGCTCGGACCTCGACCGCGAGGCCCGCAAACGCGGCAACTCCTCCTATTTCCCCGACCGCGTTGTGCCCATGCTGCCCGACCGCCTCTCGGGCGATCTCTGCTCGCTGCACGAAGGCGTGCCGCGCGCCTGCCTCGCCGTGCGGATGCAGATCGACGCCAAGGGCCACAAGATCGGCCACCGTTTTGTGCGCGGCATGATGCGCTCTGTCGCCTCGCTCAACTACGCCGAAGTGCAAGAGGCCCGCGACGGCAATCCCAACGAACGCTGCGCCCCCCTTATGGAAGAGGTCATCAATCCCCTCTACGAGGCCTATATCGCCCTGACCAAGGCCCGCGCCGTGCGTCAGCCGCTGCACCTCGACCTGCCCGAGCGCAAAGTCGAACTGACCCCCGAAGGTCATGTGGCCTCGGTCATGTTCCGCGACCGGTTCGACGCGCATAAGCTCATCGAGGAATTCATGATCCTCGCCAATGTGGCCGCCGCCGAAACCCTCATCGCCGCGCGTTCGCCGCTTCTCTTCCGGGTGCATGAAGAGCCCAACCCCGAAAAGCTCGACGCCCTACGCGAAACGGCGCAGGCCGCGGGCTTTACCCTCGCCAAGGGACAGGTTCTCAAGACGCAGCACCTCAACGCGCTTCTGGACGCCGCCGCCGGGACCGAGGATGCCGAGCTTATCAACATCTCGACCCTGCGTTCGATGACACAGGCCTATTATAGCCCGTCGAATTTCGGCCATTTCGGCCTCGCGCTTCAGGCCTACGCCCACTTTACCTCACCGATCCGCCGCTATGCCGATCTTATCGTGCACCGCGCGCTGATCTCGGCGCATGGTTGGGGCGATGACGGGCTATCGCCGCAAGGGGTCGAGGATCTTGAGAATACCGCCGGCCATATCTCGGATACCGAACGCCGCTCCATGCTGGCCGAGCGCGATACCAATGACCGCTACCTCGCCGCCTATCTTGCCGACCGTATCGGCAATGAGTTCGCAGGCCGGATCAGCGGCATCGCCCGCTTTGGCGTCTTTGTGAAGCTCGACGAGACGGGCGCCGATGGCCTCATCCCGATGCGCAACCTTGGCCGGGAGTATTTCAAATATGACCAAGAGAGCCAGACCCTGCGCGGCTCTGATACCGGGCTGACCCTCGGCCTTGGCCAACGCGTCACCGTCCGCCTTGCCGAGGCCGCGCCGGTCACCGGCGGTATCGCGCTCGAACTTCTCTCCATTGATGACAAGTCGATCCCACAAGGCCCCAAACGCGGTCGCGGCAAGCCAGTGCGCCGCAAAGAGGGCAAGGCGCGCAAGAAAACTGCCAAGACCCAACGCAAGGTCAACCGCCGCCGCTAGGCCTCGGTTTTCTTGCAAGACTTCGTTAACCCGTGCGCTTGCGTAAGGTTTTATCCCGCGCGACGCCCGCACCACCGCGATACATACGCGATACCGACGTAATACCGACGTGGGTTTTGGCGTTAACCTTTGTCGGCAATTCCCCGCGTGGTGTCGTGAGGGTTGCTTCCGGGAGGGCGCAAATCGCGCTAGAATGGTGGAAAATATAACGAGGCAAAAACGATGCGATCCCCGATTCTGGGCCTTCTTCTTGGGGCCACGGCCCTTGGCACCCCGGCCCTCGCCAACGCCCCGGCGCAGTCGCCGCGTCCGGTTCTGCGTCTTGCGCAGGATACCGAAATCACACTGGCCGCCGCCGCGCCGCTACAGTCCCTGCGCCCGCAATTGCGCGTGCTAGACTCTGCGACAGTTGTTCCACAAGCCACTGAAACCGCAGGTAATCTTGGCTTTGAGCGCTGGGTCAAATCTTTCCGTTCCCGCGCTCTTTCTGCCGGGGTTCAGGCCTCGGTCTTTGACCGCGCCTTTCGCGGCGTGCGCTACAACACGGACGTGATCCAGAAGGACCGCAACCAGTCCGAATTTACCAAGACGATCTGGGATTACCTCGCCTCCGCCGCCTCCGACACACGGATTCGCAACGGCAAGGCCGCCCTGCGCAAACACCGCCGCACGCTTGAAGCGATCGAACGCCGCTATGGTGTCGACAAAGAAGTCGTCACCGCCATCTGGGGCCTCGAAAGCGCCTACGGCACCTACCGCGGCAGCACCCCTATCATCGAGGCCCTGGCAACGCTGGCCTATGACGGACGGCGCGGAAAATTCTTTGAAGCTCAATTGCTTGCGGCTTTGAAAATCCTTCAAAATGGCGACGTGACCGCCAACCGTATGACCGGAAGTTGGGCCGGTGCCATGGGCCATACCCAGTTTATTCCCACCTCCTACCAGAGCTTCGCCGTCGACTTTACCGGCGATGGCAAACGCGACATCTGGTCCGATGATCCGACCGACGCGCTCGCCTCCACGGCGGCCTATCTGGCGAAATCTGGCTGGAAACAGGGTAAGCCCTGGGGCGTTGAGGTGAACCTGCCCAAAGGCTTCAACTACACGCTTGCCAACCGCAAAATCATCAAATCGCCCTCCCAATGGGCTGCGATGGGCGTCACCGATATGAACGGCCGCGCTGTGCCCAATAGCCACGGCAACGGCTCGATCCTGTTGCCCGCTGGCGGCAATGGCGCTGCGTTCATGATTTTTTCGAACTTTTCTGCGATTGAGAAATACAACACCGCAGATGCCTATGTGATCGGCGTCGGCCATCTGAGTGATCGGATCAAGGGCGGACCGCCGATCAAGGGAAAATGGCCCCACGGCGACCGCGCGTTGACATTTAAAGAGCGTCAAGAGCTTCAGCGCCGCCTGACACGCGCCGGGTTCGATACGCAAAAGATTGATGGCAAGATCGGACCGCTGACGATCAACGCCGTAAGGGCCTATCAGGAGGCCAAGGGCCTCACGCCCGATGGCTATGCGTCGCTGGCAATTTTGAACCAGCTTCGCAAGGCCGGCGGCGGATCTGGTGCCGGGGCGGGCACCGTCAAACGATAAAAAAGGGGGCGCGCACGCCCCCTTCATATCTCATTAACGGTCGAACGCTGCCGCTTACTGCGGCGACATCCCCCGCAGGCGCTCCGACCGGCGGCGCAAGAGTTCTACCGTCGTCAGAAGCAGGATCGAAATCCCCACAAGGATCGTCGCCACGGCGAGGATGGTCGGGCTGATCTGTTCGCGAAGGCCGGTAAACATCTGCCACGGAAGGGTTTTCTGTCCTGCGGAACCGACGAAGAGCACCACCACAACCTCGTCAAACGAGGTAATAAAGGCGAAGAGACCACCGGAAACCACACCCGGAAGGATGAGCGGCATCTGTACCTTGAAGAAGGTCGTCACCGGGTTCGCCCCCATATTCGCCGCCGCACGAGTCAGCGAACGGTCAAACCCGACAAGCGTCGCCGTCACCGTGATGATGACAAAGGGAATCCCAAGCGCCGCGTGGGCCAGAACAACCCCAAGATACGTCCCCTGAAGACCGATACGGCTATAGAAGAAATACATGCCAGCGGCCGAAATGATGAGCGGTACAATCATCGGCGAAATCAGGATCGCCATGATCGCCCGCCGGAACGGGACGTGCTCCGAGCTCAGACCAATCGCCGCCAGCGTGCCAAAGGTCACCGACAGGATTGTCGCCATCGGTGCGATCATCACCGAGTTCTTCAAACTGTTCTGCCAGTCACTACTGGTCAGGAAGTCTCTGTAATGCTTGAGAGAATAGCCCTCGGCTTTGAACTGAAGCATCTCCGGCGTGAAGGTAAAGAAATCCTGCGCGTTGAAGGAAAGCGGCAAAACCACGAGGATCGGCGTAATCAGGAATACGAAGATCGCACCACAGATCACACGGAAAGCATAGTGCCAGAGCACCTGTCCCGGCGTGAGGTAAGGCACAAGTTTCTGACGATACCGGCTCTCACCGATCCAGAAGATGAACCAGCCAAAGAACCAGCCAAGCAGCGCTCCAAGAATAAGCCCCGGCACACCGCCGAGGGCAAAGCCCACCACGCCAAAGCCAAGCAGTGTCGCAAGGCGCGCGGTTTTTTCCTGCGTGAAGACCGTTTTGAACACGAAGGCCAGCGCGGCAAGAAGACCCGCGCCAATCAGGATGCCGAGAAGACCGGACCCTTGGGCCGTGCCGATGAAAAGCCCAAAGAAGGCACCTAGAGCAGCGGAAGCCGCGGCGGTGAAACCTGGGGTCTGCGGAGTAACGGGTGTTAGTGCCATGTCTCTTATCCCAGTTTCACGTTGTCGATGCCGACGATCTTGTCATAGGCCCAGTACAGAAGCAGAACCACGGCAAGGAGGATCGTCCCCAATGCGGCCGCAAGGCCCCAGTTGAGCGAACTCGAAATGTGGTAGGCGATCCGGTTCGAGATGAAGACACCCTTGGTGCCACCCACGATTTCCGGGGTGATGTAGTAGCCGATGGCAAGAATGAAGACGAGGATCGATCCAGCGCCAATACCCGGCACGGATTGCGGGAAATAGACCCGCCAGAAGGCGGTCCAGTTCGTCGCCCCAAGCGATTTCGCCGCGCGCAGATAGGTTGGCGCGATGGTCTGCATCACCGAATACATCGGCAGGATCATGAACGGCAGGAGAATATGCGTCATGGCGACGATCGTGCCGAACTGGTTGTTTATCATGACCAATCGGGAATCGTCGGCCACCAAGCCCAGCCAGACCAACACATCGTTGATCACCCCCTGTTGTTGCAGCATCACTTTCCACGCGGAGGTCCGCACAAGAAGTGATGTCCAGAAGGGCAGAAGCACAAGGATCATCAACAGGTTGGCCGTGCGGGATGGCAGGTTCGCAAGAATCCATGCCACCGGATAGCCAAGCAAGATACAGCTTGCCGTAATCACGAGGGACATGAAAAGCGTCCGACCAAAAAGCGTAATGTAAATTTGTTGGTTCTCAGGCCGGGCCTCAGGACCATCAACGCCCTTCTGCATGTCGATCGAGTTCAGGAAATAGCCGTTGGTGAAGGCCGGGCTATACGTCTGAAGCGTGCGCCAGACGTCCACGTCTCCCCAATCCTCATCGATATCGATAAATTTCTGTTTGAACGGTGCGTCCTCAGCCAGATCCCAGCGTTTGACCTTGCGGCCCGACTTGCGGAACAGCGATGACAGGCCCGTCTTTTCATAGTTAAGGCGAGAGCCAAGGCGCGTATGCGTTTTCGCCTCAACGGCGATTTTCATGTCCGCCGCAAGCGCCGCGAAAACGGCTTCGCCTGGGGCTTCGCCAGAACTGGCGTCCCATTCCTGCAGTTCCACAACCGTTTTCGGAAGCGTTTCCGAAACGATCTGGTTCTCGACCGAGCGGAAAAGCATATCCACAATCGGGAGAATGAAGGTCAGAAGGACAAATAGAAGCAGAGGCGCGATGAGCATCAGAGCGCGGAGCTTCTGCATTCGAAGGGCGCGTGCGAGACTGCGCTTAAGCGGTGTGCCGTCGGCCGCAAGAACCGGGCCGGTATCGGTGGTGTCGCTCATGGGGCTCCCCGTTGTGACGCCTGTTTTCGGCGCTCATTTGGTCCGTATGGACAATGCGATGCGGGTTTGCATCGGTTGCGGAGGGGCGTGCATCGCCCCTCCGCGTCGTTCAGATCACCAGATCACTTAGCGAGCCAAGCCTGGAATTTCGCGTCGATGTCGTCGCGATAATCAGCCCAGAACTCGTAGTTGTAGAGGAAGGTGTTCTTGGCGTTTTCCGGATCGGTCGGCATGTGTGGCGCCATGTCGATGCCGAGCTCAGCGTGCTTACCAACCAGCGGAGCCGACGACTTACGTGCCGGGCCATAGGAGATGAACTTGGCCTGATCCGCGAGACGCTGCGTGTCGGTTGCGAACATGATGTAGTCCAGAGCGCGTGCCTTACGCTCTTCGCTCAGACCTGCCGGGATGATCCAACCGTCAAGATCGAACACCTGCGCATCCCAGAGCATGGCGACCGGCTGTTTCTGCTCTTCGATGACCGAGAACAGACGACCGTTATAGGTCGAACCCATCACGACTTCGCCGTCAGCGAGAAGCTGCGGAGTGTCAGCACCAGCCGACCACCAGACAACGCTGTCTTTGATGGTGTCGAGCTTGGCAAGTGCCTGCTCCTGACCGGCTTCGGTTTCCAGAACGTTATAGACTTCGTCCTTCGGCACACCGTCGCAGAGCAGGGCCCATTCCATGTTGTTGATCGGGCGCTTTTCAAGCGCGCGTTTGCCCGGGTAGGCTTCGAGATCGAAGACGGCGCAGACGCTGGTCGGCGCAGTATCGCCAACGAGGTCGGTGCGATAGCCGAAGGTGGTCGAGTAAACGATCTGCGGGATGAAGCACTCGGAAACGAGCAGATCACCGAAGTCATCTGCGGCCGAGGTGCCATCAGGTGCCGGAGCGAGCTGGGTGTCCGGATCGATTTCCATCGCCAGGCCTTCGTCGCACAGACGCATCGCGTCGGCGGCCACAACGTCAACCACGTCCCAGGTCACGTTGCCGGCTTCGTTCATCGCGCGCAGCTTAGCCACGGCTTCTGCCGAGCTCTCGTCGTTGATGATTTTGACGCCGGTCTTTGCCGAATAGGGCTCGTGATAAGCCTTCAGCTGCGACTTGGAGTAAGCGCCGCCCCAGGACACGATGGTCATTTCATCGGCCATGTCAGCCGCGAACGCCGCCGGTGCGCAAATCGCAGTCGAAAGCGCCAGTGCGGTCAGTTTGGTAAACTTCATATTTTCTCTCCTTGTTGAACTTTTAGTCTTAGTAGCGCCCCCCGGCTTTACCGAGAGATGCAACAGCGCGCCGAATTAGGCATCCAGCGCGCGGCAATCTTCCGGCAACCAGCCGATTTCGATCTGCTCGCCCGGCTTCAGGCGCACCTGATCTGGCGCGTTCCGGGTCTTGATGATGAACTCTTCATTGCCCGCAACACGAAGGCGGGTCCGGAAGATATCCCCCATATAGATGAACTCAAGAACTTCTGCCTTGAGCGTATGCGCCCCTTCCTGGAGGCGGTCTTTATTATATTCGACACGTTCCGGGCGGATCGACACTCGGGTGCGCGCCCCGGCCTGAACGGAATCATGAACCGGCGTACAGTCGATCAGGCCACCATCGTCGAGCTGAACCAGCGCGCGGCCAGCTTTGATCTCTTTGACGGTACCTTCGAGCGTGTTGTTTTCACCGATGAACTGCGCCACGAAGCTGTTGACCGGGGCTTCGTAAAGCTGATCCGGCGGCGCAAGCTGTTGGATGCGGCCATCGTCGAACACGGCGACACGGTCCGACATGGTCAGCGCTTCTGTCTGGTCGTGGGTCACGTAAACCGTCGTAATCCCGAGGCTATGCGCAAGATGCGTGATTTCAAACTGCATCTTCTCGCGGAGTTGTTTGTCGAGCGCGCCTAGTGGTTCGTCCATGAGGACCAGTTCCGGCTCAAACACCAGCGCGCGGGCCAGAGCAACACGTTGCTGCTGACCGCCCGAAAGCTGTGACGGTCGACGACCACCGAAATCGCCCATCTCGACCATGTCGAGGGCGCGTTTGATTTTGGCCTCGCGGTCCGACTTGCCCATTTTTCGAACCTCAAGTGGGAAGCTGAGGTTCTCGGCGATCGTCATGTGCGGGAAGAGCGCGTAGTTCTGGAACACCATACCAATACCGCGCTTGTGCGGCGGAATGTTGTTGATCGAAACACCGTCGAGGCGGATATCGCCATGTGTCGCAGTCTCGAAACCAGCAAGCATCATAAGGCACGTCGTCTTACCAGAACCGGACGGCCCGAGCATCGTCAGAAACTCGCCTTGAGGCATTTGGAGGTTGAGATCTTTTACGACGAGCGTTTCGCCATCATAGCTTTTCTGGACGCGCTCGAATTCAACGAAAGCGTCGGTCGATGCAGAATTGGCCAAAACTGGCTCCCTGTGTTGTTTATGTGGCAGATTGTCTCTGCGCTCTGCGTGAAATGTAAGCACACCCTCTTAGGTAAGTGCAACACCCGATACAGAACACGAGCCTAGGGGGCCTCTTAGGGGGCGGATGACCCGTTTTACGACTGCTTTTGCACGTTTTTCGACAGATTTCGTCAGTCTACGCCGAACGGAATCGCCAAACCGACCAGCTGAAATCGGGCGCAGCACCATCTAGCTCGCGCCCAATCAACCAGTGGTTGCGGATCTTTTGCCACAGACTCTAAACAGCGCCCAAGTGACAGGCGGCAAAGACACGAACTGGGGAAAAATTCATCGCCCGGCACCTAAGGCGCCGGGCGCATTTCACATCATCGCAGGATGGATCAGGCGTACAAACCTTCATCCCGAAGCTGTGCATAAGTCAGGTCCAGCGCCCGAATGGCACGCTCAATCAGAGTGTCGATTTCGGATTTTCTGATGATAAGCGGAGGCGAAATCACCATCCGATCCCCCACGTGGCGCATGATCAAGTTATTGGCAAAACAGTGCTCGCGACATTTGAAACCAACGGTGCCAGCCGGAGCCCGGAACGGCGCGCGGGTTGCCTTGTCCGGTGTCAGGGCAATCGACCCCATCATCCCGACAATCTTGGCCTCGCCCACAAGCGGATGATTGGCCAAAGCCTCCCATTTCTCCTTGAGATAAGGGCCCGTCTCGTCGCGCACGGTGTCGATAATGTTCTCTTCTTCGAGAATGCGCAGATTTTCGAGCGCGACAGCGGCGGCAACCGGATGGCCAGAATAGGTATATCCATGATTGAACTCGGTGGCACCAATGACCGCAGCGACTTCGTCAGAAAGGATAGACGCGGCGATCGGCACATAGCCCGAGCTCAGGCCCTTGGCGATGGTCATGATGTCGGGGCGAATACCAAGGGTTTGCGAACCAAACCACTGGCCCGTGCGCCCAAACCCGCAGATCACCTCGTCCGCGATCAGCAGGATTTCATACTTGTCACAAATCCGCTGAATTTCCGGCCAGTAGCTATCCGGCGCGACAATGACCCCTCCGGCCCCCTGTATGGGTTCGGCAATAAAGGCCGCGACGCGGTCTTCGCCCAACTCGATAATCGCCTCTTCAAGCTGACGTGCGCGGGCGAGACCGAAGTCTTCCGGGCTCATATCGCCGCCTTCGGCGTACCAATCGGGCTGTTCAATGTGGTGAATGTCGGGGATCGGCAGGCCGCCTTGAGCATGCATCCCACTCATCCCGCCAAGGCTTGCCGAAGCCACGGTCGAGCCATGGTAAGCATTCTTGCGGCTGATAACGACTTTCTTCTCGGGTTTGCCCTTCTCGGCCCAATATGTCCGCACAAGGCGCAGGTTGGTGTCATTCGCCTCGGAACCGGAGCTACCGTAGAACACATGGTTGAGGTCACCCGGCGCAAGCTCGGCCAATTTGGCCGACAGCGCAATGACTGGCACATGCGTGGTCTGGAAGAACGTGTTGTAATAGGGCAGTTCGCGCATCTGACGCGCCGCAACCTCGGCCAGTTCATCCCGACCATAGCCGATATTGACGCACCAAAGACCTGCCATAGCGTCAAGAATCTCTTCGCCTTCGGAATCAAAGAGCGTCACGCCCTTGGCCCGGGTAATGACCCGCGCGCCCTTTTCGGCAAGCTCTCCCTGTGCGGAAAACGGATGAACGTGGTGCGCCGCATCCAGAGCCTGAAGCTCCGATGTCGGCATGTGATTGGAGATCATATCCATGAGCGTGCCTCTTGAGAAAGGAAAGAGCCGATACGCGACATCGGCAAAGCTACTGGCAGAATATGATCAAATTTTTACGTGTCAATCATCTCGCTGGAAAGAGTATTGGCTTCGAGCACCTCGCGGACCTGTTCCATCCCCTGAACGACGTCGTCGCGAATGGCTATGGCCGCAGCTCTGCCGTCCTTTGCCCGCAAGGCAGTCAAGGTTTCCTTGTGTTTATCCGGAAGGTTCTGCGTTCCCATACGTCCACACACCACGCGCAGGGACGGACCGAAACGCAGCCACAACCTATCCACAATCGCCGTGAGAATTGGTGCTTCGGCAATAGCATAGAGCTTTGAATGGAATGCGTAATTCAGATGCAAATAGGCACCCACATCCCCACGCGCGATGGCGACATCCAATGCCGTATCAATCTCTTCCAACGCATCAATATCCTCTGCGCTCGCCTTTTTTGTCGCTCTGAGCGCAAGTTCCGGCTCAAGCGCCTGACGGGCAAAGATCAATTCTTCGATACAATCCGCATCCGGAGTCGGCACGGACACACGGCGATTCCCCTGAAATTCCAGCGCCCCCTCGGACGTCAGACGGCGAATCGCCTCCCGAACAGGGGTCATTCCTGCACCAAGCGTCTCAACAAGCCCCTGAATCGTCACAGGTTGCCCCGGAGCCAGTTCTCCAAAAAGAATACGCGTGCGCAGGTCTTCATATACCTGCTGATGAACGGGAATACGTTGTGGAATATCATCACGATAGGCCTCAACCTGCCTCTGGCCTCTGGTGCCTGTCATTTGTGCAAATCTCCCTAGTCTCGCCGTGTCTTTGCGCATTTTTCCGCGGCTATTGAATAATCCGATGTTGCCATATGCCCCAAACTTGATCAAAAATTTTCTCGTGATTTTCGGTCGGGCGCAGGTCCGACAATCCAACGGGAGACAAAAATGAAACACACCCTTCTGACATTGACCGCCACCGTGGCCCTTGGCGCGATGGCCGCCAACGCCGAGGAAGTGCGCGTCTACAACTGGTCCGACTATATCGACGAAGAGCTTCTTGCGAAGTTCGAAGAAGAGACCGGCATCGACCTGATCTATGACGTGTTCGACTCCAACGAAGTTCTCGAAACCAAGATGCTTGCTGGCGGGTCCGGCTATGACGTCGTAGTGCCAACTGGCTCGTTCCTTGCCCGCCAGATCACAGCTGGCGCCTTCCAGAAGCTCGACCTTGCGAAGCTCCCGAACGAAGCCAACATGTGGGGCTCGATCAAGGAACGTACCGCAAACTACGATCCGGATAACGCATACTCGATCAACTATATGTGGGGCACCACCGGCATCGGCGTGAACGTCGGCAAGGTTCAGGAAGTCCTGGGCGAAGACGCTCCGATGGATTCTCTGGCGCTGGTGTTCGACCCGGCCAACATGGAAAAGCTGGCCGCCTGTGGTGTGCATTTCCTTGATGCCCCGGACGAGATGATCCCGGCGGCCCTCAAATTTATTGGTGAAGACCCGAACAGCATGGATGCCGACGTCGTCGCCAAAGCCGAACCGGTGCTGGCGGCCGTACGTCCCTATATTCAGAAGTTCCACAGCTCGGAATACATCAATGGTCTGGCCAATGGCGATATTTGCGTAGCCTTCGGTTGGTCCGGTGACATCCTTCAGGCACGTGACCGTGCGGACGAGGCCGAAAACGGCGTCGAGATCGCCTATTATGCCCCGAAGGAAGGCGCACTGATGTGGTTTGACCAGATGGCCATTCCGGTTGACGCACCGAACCCGGACGGCGCGCACAAGTTCCTGAACTTCATCATGGACGCTCAGAACATGGCGGCCGCGTCGAACTATGTCTACTACGCCAACGGCAACCTTGCGTCGCAGGAATTCCTCGAAGAGGACGTGATCGGCGATCCGTCGATCTACCCGAGCGAGGAAACCGTCAAGAACCTTTATACCAAGGACGGTTACCCGCCGAAGGTTCAGCGTAAAGCCACCCGCATGTGGACCAAGATCAAGTCCGGCACCTGATCTGATTTAACAACCTGACCCGCGCGTTATGTAACGCGCGGGTCGTTTTATTACGGGAGTGGGCCACATGCCTCAGGACGTTTTCGCCCCATGGCTCGATCCGGATGCAAAGCCAATCATCCAGTTCAAGAACGTCACCAAGCGGTTCGGCGATTTCATTGCGATCGACGACCTCACCATCGACATTTACGAACGTGAGTTCTTTGCTCTTCTTGGCCCATCGGGCTGTGGCAAGACGACGATGATGCGAATGCTTGCCGGTTTCGAAACACCAACCGAGGGCAATATCCTGCTTTCGGGACAGGACATGGCCCCCGTGCCGCCCAACAAACGCGCCGTGAACATGATGTTCCAATCCTACGCGCTCTTCCCGCATCTTTCGGTCTGGGAAAACATCGCCTTTGGTCTACGCCGGGATGGGATGCCCAAGGACGAGATGGCCGCGCGCGTGGACGAAATGCTCCGCCTGACACGGCTTGAGAAATTCGCGCGCCGCAAACCGCACCAGATTTCTGGCGGTCAGCGCCAGCGCGTCGCCCTCGCCCGTTCGCTTGCCAAAGCCCCCAAGCTCCTGCTGCTCGACGAACCCCTTGGCGCGCTTGACAAGAAACTGCGTCAAGAAACGCAGTTTGAGCTTATGGATATTCAGGAAAAGACCGGGACAACCTTTGTCATCGTGACCCACGACCAAGAAGAGGCGATGACCGTCGCCAGCCGTGTGGCCGTCATGGACCACGGTAAAATCGTGCAGGTCGCAACCCCTGCGGAAATCTACGAGACCCCGAATTCGACCTACGTCGCGGATTTCATCGGCGATGTGAACCTCATCGAAGGCAAGGCTGGCGAGAAAGAGGGCGACAAACTCTCGATCTCATGGGCCGAAGGACAGCCGGATATCATCGGCACGCCGCAGACATCGTTCGACAAAGGCCAGACCATCCATTTCGCCATTCGCCCCGAGAAGGTTTCGATCACCCACGACAAACCTACGAACCCCGTCGCGTTCCGGGGCAAAGTTCTCGACATCGCCTATCTTGGCAATCTCTCAACCTATCACGTTGAACTTCCCAACGGACAGATCATCAAGGCCCAGACCGCCAACAACCGCCGCATCTCGCGCCGAGGCTTTACCTGGGAAGATAAGGTTTGGGTAAGCTGGACAGACACCGCCGGTGTCTTGCTGGAGAACTGATATGCGCCGCCTTTTCCTGATCGCGGTTCCCTATATATGGCTTTTGGCGCTGTTCCTCGTGCCCTTCATCATCGTGTTGAAGATCGCGCTGTCGGATGCATGGCTTGCCATTCCGCCCTATGTGCCAACGCTTGATCTTTCCGCCGGTTGGGCGGGGCTCAAGGACTTCTTTGCCGGGCTCGATTTTGAGAATTTCGTCTTCCTGACCGAGGATGACCTCTATTGGAAGGCCTACCTATCAAGCCTCAAGATCGCGGCGATTTCGACCTTTTTTACCCTTCTGGTTGGCTATCCGATCGCCTATGGCATGGCCAAAGCCCCCGATGAATGGCGGCCTACGCTTCTGATGCTTGTCATCTTGCCGTTCTGGACCTCGTTCCTGATCCGCGTCTATTCGTGGATGGGTATTCTGAGCCAAGAGGGCTATCTCAACCAGATTTTGATGTCGCTCGGGATTATCTCCGAGCCGCTCATCATCCTCAACACGAACACCGCCGTCTATATCGGCATCGTCTATACCTACCTGCCATTCATGATCCTGCCGATCTATTCCGCCCTTGAAAAGCTCGACGCGAGCCTTCTTGAAGCGGCAGAAGACCTTGGCTGTTCGCGCTTTTCAGCTTTCTGGTTGGTGACCATCCCACTTTCGAAACAGGGGATCATCGCAGGGTGTTTCCTCGTCTTCATTCCGACAATCGGCGAATTTGTGATCCCCTCGCTTCTTGGCGGATCGAAAACGCTGATGATCGGTAAAGTGCTCTGGGAAGAGTTCTTCTCCAACCGCGACTGGCCCGTGGCCTCGGCGGTGGCGGTGATCTTGCTTCTAATCCTCGTGATCCCAATCATCCTGTTCCAACGCAACGAGCAAAAACAGAGGGAGGCCGACGGATGAGACGGTTTAGCTGGTTCAACGCGACCTCGCTTACGCTTGGCTTCGCCTTCCTCTATCTGCCGATGATTATTCTGATCATCTATAGCTTCAACGCATCGAAGCTCGTGACCGTTTGGGCAGGATTTTCGACCAAATGGTACGGCGAATTGCTTCGGAATGAGGCGTTTCTTGATGCGGCCTGGGTTACGATCAAAGTCGCCGTTATCAGTTCCTCAATTGCTACGGTTCTCGGGACCATGGCGGCCATTGTCATGGTGCGGAGCGGGCGTTTCCTTGGGCGAACTCTGTTTTCCGGCATGATCTATGCGCCGCTCGTGATGCCCGAGGTGATTACTGGCCTGTCCCTGCTCTTGCTGTTTATCGGGATCGGGCTGGATCGGGGTGTGCTGACCATCGTCCTCGCGCATACGACCTTTTCGATGTGTTACGTGTCGGTGGTTGTCTCCTCACGCCTTGTGAGCTTTGACCAATCGCTGGAAGAAGCAGCTCTTGATCTTGGTTGCTCACCACTTCAAGCCTTTCATCTTGTGACCCTGCCGATCATCGCGCCTGCCGTGATCTCTGGCTGGCTCCTTGCTTTTACTCTGTCGCTTGATGACCTTGTCATTGCGTCCTTTACCTCCGGTCCCTCGGCTACAACCCTACCGATGAAAATCTGGTCCTCGGTACGCCTTGGGGTAAGCCCGGAAATTAACGCGCTTTCGACAATCATGATCGGCATTGTAACCATTGGGGTCATCACCGCGTCGCTTGTCTCCAAGAGCAACGTCGCCCGGCAACAACGTGAAGAGAGGGCGGCCGAACGCCTTTCCGCCGGATGACACGTATTTGCGATGACTTCGCCTATGGCGACGGGCCGGTAGAGACCTGTTTCTGGAACGAAACAATCAACGCCGCGCCCTACCCCCCACTTGCCGGGGACCTAAGCGCAGATGTGGCCATCGTCGGAGGCGGCTATACTGGCCTCTCTGCCGCGCTGCACCTTGCCGAGGCGGGCCAGAATGTTGTTCTTCTTGATGAACAACAACCCGGATGGGGCGCATCCGGGCGCAATGGGGGGTTCTGCTGTCTTGGCGGAAGCCATACCGATTCCGCCAGCCTTACCCGTCGTTTCGGAGCCACCGAGGCACGGGAGTATTTCCTCACCGAACGCGATGCGATCTCGCTCGTGGATGATCTTCTGGCACGTCATGAAATCAAGGCTGATACTCATTCAAACGGGGAAACCGTTCTTGCTCACCGCAAGAAAGATCTTCGCGCGCTGGAAAAGAAGGCCCGCGAAATTTCCGATCTTTACGGGGTATCCGCTGATCTCATGTCAAAGGCCGATCTGACAACGCAAGGTATGGGTGGCTCTTTTCACGGCGGTCTGACGATCCCCTTAGGGTTTGCCCTTAATCCGCGAAAATATGCGCTTGGCCTTGCAGATGCAGCGCAAAAGGCCGGGGCCTCACTATACGGCCAGACACCCGTATCAAAAATTTCCGGTCAAGCAGGACAGTTTCGCCTCACCACACCGCAAGGGACCATCGAGGCAAAGAAAGTCATCATCGCCACAAACGGCTATGGACGTGAGAGCGTGCCCAACTGGATGGCCGGGCGCTATATGCCTGCGCAATCGAGCGTGATTGTTACCCGACCGCTCACCGAAGCAGAGCGCCAAGCCCAAGGCTGGACATCGCTTCAGATGTCCTATGATACGCGGACTCTGTTGCACTATTTCCGCCTGATGCCGGATGGACGATTTCTGTTCGGAATGCGGGGCGGTTTGCGCACAAGCAGCAAGGCCGATCAGGGCGTCCGACACCTCATCCGGCGCGACTTTGAACGCATGTTCCCGGCATGGCGCGGCGTAGAAACTCCCTATTACTGGTCTGGATTCGTCTGTTTTGCACGGGGCCTAACGCCCTTTGCCGGGCCCGTGCCCGGACAAGACGGAATGTTTGCCGGGTTCGCCTACCATGGAAATGGCGTGGCGATGGCAAGCTATAGTGGCGCTGTGCTTGCCGAGCAGGTTCTGGGCCGCCAGACACTACGCCACCCTAAAGCTATCCTATCACCGCCCGGCCGCTTTCCCGGTGGGCGTTCGAGACGTTGGGCGCTTTGGCCTGCCTACCTTGCTTATGGGTTGAGCGACCTCTGACTCCGAACAAAAGCCGTAGATTAACTGGGGGCCCGAAGAGCGGTCACATCATCGGCCAAAACAGTTTGCCCGCCCGCTAGGATCAGGGTTAGCCCATCGTCTCCGATCCGCGCCTCCTGCACGCGCCCATAAGTTTCCAGAGAAGTAAGGCCTAAGCTCTCACCGGAAGAAAAACCTTCAAGATGAAGGGAGTAGAGGCCAGAAGGTGCCTCCACACCACTTTGGTTCAGGCCGGACCACGTCACCTCACTCACAGAAGAATCCACAGCGGACCGATATATTTCCAACCCGTTTGCATCCTTCACAACAAGCTCACTACGGTCTGCGGCAGGATCAGGTTTGGCAGGCACGGTGATCGCCTCTCCATCGAAATAGGCCGCATTTGCGCTGCGCGCCTCCATGCCAACCCAATCCGCCAGTGCCGCAAAATCGGAGTTCGCGAGCCGGGCTGCGATTGATGTCAGCAGGTCATTGGTCAAAACCTGCTGTTCCACGCTCGAAAAGTTGGCAAGTTGCGCTGCGAAATCTGATGATTCTACCGGGTTCAACGGATCCTGATTCTGCATCTGCACCGTCAACATCTTGAGAAAAGTCTCATAGTCCGATGCCTCGCTCGTCGCGGTAGCTGTAGTCTGCGCCGTCTGCGGCGTAGCGGTATTGGTCGAAGTTACGCTATCCATGGTTCCTCCTCAGATTCGAACATCAAGCCCACCGCCCATTGCGAGCGTGCTACGGGCCAACTTTTGCGGGACAGGCGATGTCTCTTCGGCCATCAGCACAGGCGACGTATCATCCTCCTGTGCGCCATGTTGGCCTCTCTCTCCCGACTGGAAGGAAAAGGACACGTCACCATATCCAATGTCCCTGAAGTCCTGAGACAGCGTATCAATATGTCGCCGCATCAGATCGAGTGTTTCCGGGCGCTCCGCCTGAACAACAACGGTCATCTGTCCGTCCACGCCCGACAACCGAAGCCGTACAGAACCAAGCTCCTCAGGGTTCAAGGCGATTTCGACTCCTGCCCCCGACGTCAACCGCACCGCTTCCGATACTTGACGCACGACGGCAAGGCTCTGCGACGAGTCGCCATTTGTAGAAATTCCAGTGGTTCGAGGCATACCGACAGCTTCACGCGTACCGAGGAGGGGTCTTTCGGACAGGGACAACGCTTCTTCCAGAATTTGGCTCATCGCCTGCTCTGAATCGGTGTTCTCAGGTGTTCCAGTTGGTAGTGCAAATCCAGCCTGCCCGCCCACCGCCGCCGCGCTAGGCGCACCCAATCCAAGGGGAGGCGGCGGCGGCATCACGGGCACATCCTGACGGTCCGAAAGCCTGACACCGGGAACCTCTACTGTGTTTTGAGGGCGCAACACGACGCTGTCAGTTATGAAAGACGCAGGCCGGTTATCTGCCGTGATGGGCGTGTCTGTGACGGCTGTCGCGCCCAGAGATGATACAGAGGATCGCCCACGGGGTATTTCGCGCACCAAGGGATCCGACGCCAGCGAGGCAAGGCGCGTCACTCCTTGCGCCGTATCGACCTCAGAAATGCGCACCGCAGAAACCTGTGCCGCTCCCTCTTGCGGTGTCAAAACGCTTACAGGCACAGCCTTTCCCAGAACCGTATCATTCTGAATTTCAGCCTTTGGAAACTGAGGTGTTACCTCCTGCGCTTGACGCGCGCTTACCACCTTCTGCTGAAGCATCAGGCCAGAGGCCTCCCCCCTCAATGGAAATTCACGGGTCCTCTCATATGAATACGTCTTTTCAGGTAGGGGGGGGTCCGACTCAGACATTACCCCGATCTGCTCAGCCTCAGGCACATTTCGCGCCAGCCCCCCGATGCTACCCGGCTCTTTGATCGCCACGCCATCGCCACGAATAACTGGCGTCCCAGCATCGGACAGAAGCGGCCCCTTTTTAGAAATCCCTTCCATTGCGACCAATTCGTCACTGCGCGAAACATGTGGCGTTGATGCAGAATCATAGGCCTCACCATCCGCAAGATCGGACAGAGATTCGATGCCATCACCAATCTCTTCGGCGTCTTCTGGCAATATTTCGGCCTCTGGTTCCGCCTTGAGCTCTATTTCTTCTCTGGCCGGGTGATTCCCTTCATCAAGGGCAAGTTCCGCAAGAACAGAGACAAAATTAGCCTCTGCCGACACTTCCTTTTCACCTTGAATCATAGTCGTGCCAATACTGTGTTGGCGCAAATGGGTGTTAAGAAAAATATCGGGCAACATGGACTCTCCGGTGACAGACGCGATGTCCCGATAAGAACGCCAACAGGGTTACCACTTCTTTACCGCTCACGGTCAAAATCAGGAAAATCCGTTCAATTTGGAGACAACCTGATGAGTATTCCTATTCAGCCCCCCATGACGCAGGGCTCCCTTGCGCCCGCGTCAGAAGCGAGATTGCAGGCGGTCGCGCGCGACCTTGAAGCAAGCTTCCTGTCGGAAATGCTGAAATATTCCGGCCTTGGTAAATCTCGCGAGAGTTTTGGCGGCGGCGCCGGGGAGGATCAATTCGCATCGCTCCTGATCGATGAGCAAGCCCGGGCGATGGTGGATGCAGGTGGTATCGGGCTTGCCGAAAGCATTTTTGAAAGCCTGAAGGATAAAGCAAATGGATAAGCAGGATCACACTTCTATATTCGAAGCATTGGATATGCTTTTGCAGCGCGAGAAGCGCGCCCTCCTTGAAGGAGCATTTGAGGATCTGATTGAAATCGGCACCGAAAAAACCCGCCTACTAGAGGCGCTAGAGGCAATTTCTCCGGCAGAGCGTGCACCGCTTAAAGCTCTGCATGAAGCTGCCGGTCGAAATCAGACCCTGCTGGAAAGTGCGTTAGCCGGAATTCGGGATGTTGCTGCACGCATGACGCTCCTGCGGCAAGTACGCGACTCGCTTCAGACATATGATGCGCACGGCCAAAAGAACGAAGTCTATCTTGCCACCCCCGGCAAGCTTGAGAAACGCGCCTGAGCCCTCCGCCATCGGGGCGCGGCGGATTTGCTTCAAAAGCGAGTTATCCCGCACTGCGGGATTAGCACTCCATTAGCCTTTTCCACCCCACATTCGACCCGCATCCAAACGGATGGCGCCGCCCGCTAACGGCCCGGCACCTGTCAGAACGACATCCATGATCGCCAATGCGCGGTCGAGCTCAACAGGCGCAAAGCGTCTATGAAAACAAGGAAAATGCCATGTCCAGCATTCTGACAAACAGCAGCGCAATGGTAGCACTGCAGACCCTCAAATCGGTCAATTCGAGCCTTGCCGACACCCAAAACCAGATTTCGACCGGCAAGCGGGTTGCCACTGCGAAAGACAACTCCGCAGTCTGGGCCATTTCGAAGGTGATGGAATCCGACGTAAATGGTTTCAAGGCAATCTCCGAAAGCCTGTCGCTTGGGCAATCGACCGTAGCCGTTGCACGCCAAGCTTCGGAAACCGTGACGGATCTCCTGACCGAGATGAAAGGCAAGATCGTCGCGGCACAGGAAGACAATGTCGACCGTGACAAGCTCAACGCCGATGTAACCGCCCTCAAGGATCAGATCGGATCCGTCGTCGCCGCAGCCCAGTTCAACGGCCTGAACCTCGTCGATGGCTCGACCGCCAGTGCGGCTGTGATGTCCTCGCTTGACCGCGATGCTTCGGGGAACGTCACCGCATCCTCTATCAACGTCACGGCACAGGATCTGTCGACCGGCGGATATACCGCCAAAGCGGCCTTTACCGGTTCTGACGGCGTCGCAGCCGACAGTGCGGACGCCTTTGGCTTCTCGCTCGACGCAACCGGCGGCACCGATGATGCCGGAACCATTGTGATCACTGATCCTACCTATGCCGCGGGCGACAAGATCACCCTGAATCTCGGTGATGAAGAGATCTCTTATACCGTGACCGCCGAAGATGTAGCTTCGACCACACCGGAAGACATCATCGCAGTCGGGCTCAAGGCAGCGATTGAAGCAACCTCCCTTGAGGTCAGTGTTGATTATAACAGTGCCAATGCCGGCACCCTCGTGCTGACCAATGACGGCGCGGATTCGATCCAGGTCAGCGGCCAATTCACCAACGCAGGATCCGGCGGCCTTGGTGCGCTTGACTCGATCGACGTATCGAATGCCGCAGGCGCTGCGGCTGCACTTGGTTCGATCGAGACACTCATCGATACCGCGATCGACGCGTCGTCCGCCTTCGGCTCGGTCGAAGGGCGTATCAATACCCAGTCCGAGTTCGTCTCCAAACTGACCGACTCGCTGAAAGAGGGGATTGGCTCGCTCGTTGACGCCGATATGGAAGAGACTTCGGCGCGTCTGCAGGCCCTTCAGGTTCAACAGCAACTGGCGACTCAATCGCTTTCGATTGCGAACCAGGCTCCGCAGTCGATCCTGTCGCTGTTCCGCTAATCACTCTCGAATCCGGGCGCAACAAGCGCCCGGATTCTCCAACATCCCTAGCTCCAGCGCCGAAAAGGAACCCACATGGCTTTCCAGCAGCTTGCGCACGATCTCTACAAAACATCACCAGCTCAAACCGGCGCGCCACGCAGCCTCGAATATGACGCTATTGCCCGCATAACCCGTCAACTTCGCGATGCCTCGCGCAAGGGGCCTATTGGGTTTTCCGCTCTCGTTGAAGCAGTGCATATGAACCGCCGCCTCTGGACCCTCTTTGCCACCAATGTCGCCGATACGGAAAACGCCCTGCCGGACGGCCTTCGGGCACAGCTTTTCTACCTCGCCGAGTTCACCCAAGTACACAGCGCCAAAGTTCTATCTGGCGACGCAAATGTACGCCCACTTCTCGAAATCAACATGGCCGTTCTACGCGGCTTGCGCGGAGGTGCGACGACATGAGCGGCCTTGTCTTGAAACTCAGCCCAAAAGAACGCGTATTGGTCAACGGTGCCGTGATCGAAAACGGCGATCGACGGTCACGTCTGTCCATCGTGTCCCCGAATGCACATATCCTGCGCCTGCGCGACGCGATCCATCCGGAGCAGGCCACCACCCCGGTCAAGCGCATCTGCTATGCAATGCAGCTTGTTCTCTCTGGTGACGCCGACCCACAGGAAAGTCGCCTCCCGCTATTGCGGCGCATTGAGGAACTGAGTCGAATTCTTACGGACAATGATAGCCACCATCGGCTTGGCGATGCGACGGATGCCATTCTTGACGGCCGGTATTACCACGCGATGAAAGCGCTGCGTGCGTTGATCCCCCGGGAGAGTCGGCTTCTCGCCGTACATGAGAAATGAGCTTTCAACCGATCCTTCCCCTTGGCGGCCTTGCGGGCTGGGCGTTTCTCAAGCGCACACAAGACCGCCAACAAACAGCGTTCGAAACCGCACCCGAACTGACTCGCGACACGGATTATTTCAAAGCCAAAATCGGTGACGTGAATAGCGCCGAGGAACTGGTTGCAGACCGGCGCCTTCTCAGAGTTGCTCTTGGCGCTTTCGGCCTGTCAGACGACCTCGATAGCCAGTTCTTTATCCGCAAGGTCCTCGAAGAAGGTACACTGTCAGAAGACAGCTTTGCCAACAAGATGACGGACAGCCGCTATAAAGAGCTTTCTGCCGCATTCGGGTTTGGCGATTATGACACGCCCCGCACGAAGATTTCGGATTTCGGCAACAAGATTGTAGAATCCTATCTC
Organism: Paracoccaceae bacterium; assembly: GCA_018223085.1. Taxonomy (GTDB): domain Bacteria; phylum Pseudomonadota; class Alphaproteobacteria; order Rhodobacterales; family Rhodobacteraceae; genus Shimia. The sequence continues at coordinate 29,024 of JAAEZB010000004.1, read as the reverse complement.
GAACGAAGTTTCGAGGTCGCCGTTGGCGAGCAAGATGATTCAATGCGCCTGGCTATGAATGCCGAACGTGAACTGGCCAAACTGGCCGACAAGGACATCTCGGCCGACGCAAAATGGTACCTCGTCATGGGATCGTCCCCATTGCGTGAGGTGTTCGAGACCGCCTTTGCCCTGCCTTCCGGCTTTGGCCAGCTCGACCTCGATCAACAGTTGGAGGTTTTTCGCGACAAAACCGCTTCCCTTTTGGGAAATAGAGACATCGATCAATTTGCCGACGCTGAAGCGACAGAAGCTCTGGTCGAGCGCTATCTCCTCATGTCGCAAATCGCGAATACAAGCACAACATCCTCGGCTCAAATCGCCCTGACCTTACTTCAAGGTGGCTAACCTCCGCCTCCTTGCGACACACCTTGGGAAAGAGACGCGCCACACCGCCGCAGCATGAGCCCCAACCGGGCAAAGCTGCCTTCAACAGAGTCGCTGCTCGTTGTCCAAAAGGTCTCCAGCTCCGGCCATATCTGTAAGGCTTGATCAAGCTCGGGATCGCTTCCTTCTTTATAGAGCCCGGCTTTGACCATCATCTCGGATTGTTCGTATTTCGCGATGAGGCGGCGCACGGCCATGATGATCGCATTTTGCTCGGCACTGGCGGCGCCGGGCAGACTTCTGGAAACGGACTTCGTTAGATCAACCGCCGGGAAACGGCCCCTTTCGGCGATTTGTCGATCCATCACAACATGCCCGTCCAGAACACCGCGTAGAATATCTGCAATCGGACCTTCCATATCGGATCCCGCGACAAGTACGCTAAACACCGCCGTGATATCCCCCTGATCGCCCCCTCCAGGCCCGGCCCGTTCACAAAGCGCCGTAATCGTATGTGCCGTAGAGGCGGGATAGCCGCGCAAAGCTGGCATTTCACCACTCGCCACCGCAACCTCGCGATGGGCCTCTGCAAAGCGCGTGACGGAATCCGCCAGCAGCAGCACATGCTGCCCCTGATCGCGAAAATACTCTGCGACCGTCATAGCCGTCCAAAGGCATCGCCGCCGCTGAGTTGGGGATTGATCCGATGTCGCCGCGACCACGATAGAGCGCCGCATACCTTCCGGACCCAGAGTTTCTTCGACGAACTCCCGCACCTCTCGGCCACGCTCTCCAACAAGCGCCAGAACCACAACATCCGCCGCCATCCCCCGTGCCATCGCGGCAAGGAGGCTCGATTTTCCAACCCCCGATCCGGCAAAAAGCCCAAGACGTTGCCCCCGCACAAGGGGCAGCATCGTGTTGAAGACCGAAAGACCAGTTTCGAGCCGTGCACCAAGCGAGCGGCGCAGCGCCGCTGGTGGCGGTGGCGCCTTGATTGGTCGCATTTCTCCACCGCGCAGCAATGGTTGGCCATCAAGTGGGCGGCCATCGGCATCAATCACTCGCCCGATCCAAGAAGGACCCGGCGCAATACCGACCAAAGGAACAAGGCGCACTGCATTTCCAATCGACACCCCGTCGAGCACGTTATCGGGCAGAAGGGAAATATCATCGCCGTGCAGCTGAACGACTTCTGCGAAAAGAATCTCGCCATCGGCCTTCAATAGCTCTGCGCGATCCCCGACCCGCGCCGCGCCACTCAGACCCGCCACCCGTACCATATTACCTTCAACCGCGCTCACGCGTCCAAGATCATAGGCGTGATGCAAGCTCGATAACTCCGCGCCGAGCGCGGATAGTCCAGTTTTCATTGTCGGGGCCTCTCTCTGGTGTGGCTTCGATCCGTGAAAACAATTTCTAAAGGAATCAGGGTTAAGCCTTGCTTTATACCGTTCGAGGGAGAAGCCCGAATGTTCCAAAACCTTGAGATATTCCAATTGTCTCACGCCATGGCGCGACATGCCGCGCAGCGACAGGAAACTGTCGCCGCAAACATGGCCAATGCCGATACCCCCGGCTATGCCGCCCGCGACCTGACCCCATTTACAGAGCTTGTCCGTCACCGCACAGACCAGACCGGTATGCGCGCGACGCGTGACCGCCATATTGGGGCAGGCCTCTCGCTCGCAGCACAAGACCTGCAAACCCACACGGAAACCTCTCCCAACGGTAACAATGTTTCTCTTGAAGAAGAGATGATGCGGGCCGTGTCCGTGCGCAAACAACATGACCGCGCCCTCGCGATCTACAGGTCCTCAATGAACATCCTGCGTACAAGCATCGGACGTCGTTAACCAGAAAGGTTTGTTATGAGTGATTTTTCATCTGCCCTTGGTCTCAGCACCAGTGGCTTGCGTGCACAGGCCGCCCGCCTGCGCCATTTGTCCGAGAACATCGCCAATGCCGATACGCCGGGCTATCGGCGCAAGACAGTGTCTTTCCATGCCGATGCATCCGGCTCCGGCACGGTCGAAACCGGTCCTGTCAATCTTGCACAGACGCCGCTCAAAAAGGTGTTCGATCCCAATCATCCATTGGCCGATGAGACCGGGCATTTTGCAGGCTCGAATGTCGATCTTCTGATCGAAATTACCGACGCCCGAGAGGCCCAGCGCAGCTACGAAGCCAACCTGAAAATGTTCGACCAAACCCGACAAATGTCGTCGTCGCTCATGGAACTTCTCCGTAAATAAGGACCCCTGTCATGCAACTCCCTACCAATCTCGCCGCCCAAAATTACCAAGCCCTGCGCCCTGCCACCTTGCCAACAGACGGCATGTCCGGCGCGGGGGACGCCATCCAAAACGCCGCCGCCTCTTTTCAAGAAACCCTCGCGAGCGCAGAAAATGCATCCATCGCGGCAATGACCGGCGACGCAGATCCCCACAGCCTCGTTCAGGCCCTCACTCAGGCAGAGCTTGCCGTCGAAACCGCTGTGACCGTACGGGACAAAGTCGTTGAGGCCTATCAGGAAATCCTCAGGATGCCGATCTGATGCTCGACGAAGTGGTCTTTTATGACACCTTGCGCCAAGCACTCTGGGTCGCAGTTAAGATTTCCGCACCCATCCTGACCGTGGCGCTCGTCGCCGGTGTTGTGGTTGGCCTGTTCCAGGCGCTGACCTCCATCCAGGAAATGACCCTGACTTTCGTGCCCAAGCTTCTGGCCATCGTCGTCGTCTTCTGGGCGTCAATGGGCTTCATGGCCAACACCCTCGTCAGCCTATTTCAGGCCCATCTCATTCCAATGATCGCAGGAGGCTAACATGGACAATACGGCATATGCTGCCCTCACCCGGCAAAACGGATTACTGCGCGAAATGTCGGTCATTGCTAACAATATCGCCAATACCGCGACCACCGGTTTCCGTGAGGAGGGCCTCCTCTTTTCGGAGTATGTCCATCAGACAGAAACCGGCCCTTCTGTATCTATGGCCCTCGGAAATGTGCAGCATAGCTCCCTACGGCAAGGTGGCCTTGCACCAACTGGCGGGCGCCTTGATTTGGCGATTGAGGGTGATGGTTTCTTCATGGTGCAAACCTCGGACGGCAACCGTCTGACGCGCTCCGGAAATTTTACAACCAATGCCGAGGGCACCCTTGTGACCAATGATGGCTGGCCCGTACTGGACGCAAATGAAGGGCCGATCTTTATCCCGCCCGATGCCACGGACCTCGCCTTCTCCAGCGATGGCACGTTTAGCTCAGATGGCAAACCGCTTGGCATTCTCGGCATCTTCAACGCAGAGAACCCTTTGGATTTGCGCCGCGAGAACGGTGTTCTGTTCAAAACTGATGCCCCGGTCGAAGCCAGCACCACAAGCAAACTGCTCCAAGGCTATCTCGAAGACTCTAATGTCGATCCGGTGGGACAGCTTGCCCGGATGGTGCAGGTCCAGCGCGCCTATGAGATGGGCCAGAGCTTTCTCGATGCCGAGAACGAGCGCGTGAAAACCGCCGTTCAAACCCTGATCCGTTAACCAAGGAGGCCGATATGCGTGCCCTCAAGATCGCCGCAACCGGGATGAGCGCCCAACAATTGCGCGTGGAAACCATCTCCAACAACCTCGCGAACATGTCCACGACCGGCTACAATGCCCGCCGTGCCGAATTTTCCGATCTGCATTATCAACAGGTCTCACGTCCCGGAACCGTCAACGCCGCTGATGGCACGGTTCTTCCGACCGGGGTTCAGCTCGGCCTCGGAGTGCGGCCCGCCGCCGTTTCGGTTCACCTCTCACAAGGTGCACTCTCTCAAACAGGTGGCGATCTCGACATCGCAATTGACGGACGCGGCTATCTCGAAATCACCCTGCCTTCCGGCCAATCCGCCTATACACGGGATGGCGCACTCAAACGGAGCGCCGACGGGCTGATCGTGACATCTGACGGCTTCCCGGTCGTGCCCGAAGTCACCATTCCCTCCGACACGCGTAGCATTTCTATCAATGCCGAAGGCGAGGTTTATGGCTATTTCGACGACGCTGTCGAAGCCTCCTTGCTTGGGCAGTTCACCCTGGCCAGCTTCTCGAATGCCAAGGGGCTCGAAGCCGTTGGCAACAACCTCTTCCTCGAAACCGAAGCCTCGGGCGCACCACTTGTGAACGCTCCGGGCGAAGAGGGCGTTGGCACATTACGACAGGGCTATCTCGAAGACAGCTCCGTCGACGCAGTCCGCGAAATCACCGAACTGATCGAGGCCCAGCGCGGTTATGAACTCAACGCCAAAATCATTTCCGCCGCTGATCAGATGCTCGGCGCGACAACCCAGGTGCGCTAAGATGATCCGCCTTGCCCCGTCCATCCTGTTGTCACTCGCCTTCGCCCTCCAAGGCCCGGCCTTGGCCGATACCGTGCTTGCAAAACATCTGATCCGACCGCGCAGCGTCATCTCAGCCATGGATGTCGTGGTCACCGGGGCAACCCTGCCGAACGGGTATACGCTTCCCGAAGAGGTTATCGGCCTCGAGGCCAAGAACCTCATCTATCCGGGACGCCCGCTCGGCCCTCATAATGTCCGCCCGCCAGCAATTATTGAGCGCAATGCCATTGTCACGGTCCATTTCGCCCGCAAAGGCCTTGAGATCGCCACCGAAGGACGCGCCCTCGATCGCGCAGCCATTGGCGAGACGGTCAAAGTGATGAACCTCGATTCCCGAACAACTCTCACAGGCCTGGCAATGTCGGACGGGTCCGTGCTGGTCGCTAGGTAAAGGAGTACCCAAATGCGTTTTCTGATCTGCCTTGGTGCAGTCGCATCCCTCAGCGCCTGCGCGCGCCTCGATCATGTGGGACGGGCCCCTGATTTTACACCCGTCGAGAACAGTGCCGAACATTATGTCATGATGAATCCACCGATGCCCGAGGCAGTCGCCCTCCGCCGCCCGGTCGAGGCATCTTCTCTCTGGACCGGGGATCAAAAATCCCTGCTCGGCGACCGCAGAGCCATGAAACAAGGGGATATCGTCACGGTTGTGATCGAAATTGACGATGAGGCCGAGATCTCCAACAAAACCTCTCGATCACGAAGCGGCTCCGAATCCCTGAATGTCCCAAGCCTGTTCGGCCTTCCGCAGCGCATCGATGAAAAATTGCCGGATGGTGCCTCAATGGCGGATGCCGTCTCCATCGGATCGACAAGCAAATCCGGCGGCGACGGCTCTGTCCGCCGAAGCGAAAAACTGACCTTGCGGATCGCCTCGACAGTTATCGATGTCCTCCCTAACGGTGTCCTCGCCATCAAAGGTTCGCAGGAGCTGCGGGTCAATTTTGAAATGCGGGAGTTGCTTGTCTCCGGCTATGTGCGCCCCGAAGACATCTCGCGCCAGAACGAAATCACCTATGACAAGATCGCCTCGGCCCGCGTGTCATACGGAGGGCGAGGCCAGATCACGGATGTCCAACAAGCGCGCTACGGCTTGCAGATCCTCGACGCGATCTTGCCATTCTGAGAGGGATCACAATGAAAAAACTGCTTCCTATTCTGCTTATCCTGATGGCCACCGGCATTGGCGTCGGTGCCGGACTCGCTTTGCGGCCTGGCGTTTCGGAGAGCCCCAAAGAAACAGCCTGCACCTGCGAAACCACGCAAGAAGATCTCGCCAAACCTATCCCGGAGCCCACCGCTCAGGCGCCGACAGACAAAGAGTATGTCAAACTCAACAATCAGTTTGTGGTGCCTGTTTTGGCCAATGAAAAGGTCACATCGATCGTGCTTTTGTCGCTCAGCCTCGAAGTGACCTCAGGCGAGCGCGAGCATATCTTCGCGGTCGAACCCAAGCTACGCGACGCCTTTCTTCAGACCATGTTCGATCACGCAAATATGGGCGGCTTCAAAGGCTCTTTCACAAACTCTTCTAATCTCGACATTCTGCGCCAAGCGCTTCGTGAGACCGCCTACAAAACCATCGGCCCGACCGTTTCAGACGTGCTCATCATAGATATCGCGCGGCAAGAGGTCTGACTTAGGGCCCAAGCAGGGCAATGAAATCCTCGACGCGCTCGGCCTCTTGCCGGGCGCTTTGTCCGCGTTCAGACTCCTGTGCCTTCTCAAGTAGCCGATGCAGGACGGTATCTTTGCCATAGGCCTCTTGGAATCGCGCAAAGGCGATTTCCTTTCGTGCGAGGCTATTGGCAAGCTGCGCCGTCAGGCGTCGCCGGTGTTGGTCCGCCCAGTTCATCCAGGCAAGATCCTTGCCAATCATCCGCATTGAAGGGTCGCTGGCCAAATCCTCGCGGGCCCGCTCTTTGCGCCTGTCCAATCCCTTAAGAAGCTCGCGCAAATGCCGCTCTTCTTCGCAGATGGCGCGAAACTGGTCTTGTTCCGCCTGAAACCGCATATCTGTGATCTGTTTCAACCGGCCCAGCTCTTCTGAAGTCATAGTCTCTTACGCCCTGCTTTTTTGCGCATCGCCTCGGCAAACCGAATCGCCGCCGCGACTGCGCGGTAATGCTCCGGCAGGATTTCCTGATCGAGATCGACCGTGGCATGGAGCGCACGCGCCGTCGGGGGATCGCTATGAATCGGAACACCATTTTCCTGCGCGATTTCGCGAATCCGCTTGGCAATTTCGTCGGTCCCCTTGGCAACACAGACCGGCGCCTGTTCTCGGGTTTGGCTCCATTTGAGCGCGACCGCATAATGCGTTGGGTTAACGATCACGACACTTGCCTCAGGTACGGACGCCATCATCTGCGTGGATGCAATTTCCTGAGCCTTTCGCCGCCGCTGTCCCTTGAGATGCGGATCGCCTTCCGATTCCTTGGCTTCGTCCTGCAATTCCTTGTGGCTCATCCGGTTGCGCAGAAGGAATTCCTGACGTTGCCAAAGGTAATCGACTCCTGCGATCACAGCCGAGATCAACAGAACATTGGCCAGAAAGGTGACACAGATTTCTCCCATCGTCGCCGCGACCTGAAGCGGCGATCCACGCATAGAACCGACGATTTCCGGCAATCGCCCCCTTGTCACCAAAAACAGGCACAGCGCGAAGATAAACAGCTTGGCAAAGCTCTTGGCGAACTCGAACAACCCGCGCCGCCCGTATTTTTGCTTGGCGTTCTCGATCGGATTCACGCGAGAAAGCTTGAAAACGAGTTTGTCTGGTGTGAACAGAATCGCTCGCTGTGCGAACAGGCCTGCTAGGACAAGGATAAATGGCAGAGCAAACCAAGGCGATATGGCCACGATCGTCTCGCGGAGAAAACCCGCAAGCGCCGCAGATGGGTGCCCATCAAACACCAGCGGAGCAAGGCTATGAGACCGCTCTAAAAAAGCGACCAGAGTATTAAACGTCGCCGAAACCGTTGTCAGACCCAAAGCCATAAAGGCAATCAACAGGCCACCGTAAGACGCCGCGACCGAGATGTCCGTTGAGCGGACAATCTCCCCCTTCTTGCGCGCCTGATCGAGCTTGCGGGCGGATGGTTCGTGCGGTTTGTCGGAATTCTTCTCGTCGCTCATCGTCACAACCCAATCGGATTGGCCAGGAACTTGAGCAGCATTTCAAGCCACAGGCTCAAGAGCGGCGCAGAGACGATCAAAAGCATCCCAAGACCACCCGCCGTAATCAACGGCGCACCAACAAAAGCGACCATCAGCTGCGGCATGGCCCGGTTAATGACCCCCATGGCAAGATTGTAGAGCGTTGAGGCAATCAAAAACGGCGCAGCCAGACGAAAGGCGAGGGAAAACGCCTCAGCAACCCGCATCACGCCCCATTGCGATACATCCGCCGCAAGCGGAAATTGCCCCATAGGCAGAAACTCATATGACCGGATCGCAAGCTCTGCGACGCGCACATGCAGACCGGTCGTTACAGCGAGGGTCAGGCCGGCAAGGGTCAAAATATGACTCATGCCCGGCATCGGGTCGCCGCCAGCTTGGCCGAAAAGTTGCGATAGAGACATGCTTTGAGCCGCCATCGCGCCCGCAGTCTGAAGCGCAAGGACGAAGAGGCGCAACCCAATACCCAAAAGGAGGCCGGCACAGCTCTCTGTCACCACCATCCACGCAAACCCGCCGAACCCAGACGCCGCCGAAATCGGCGAGACTGCGGGTGCCACGATGATGGTGAACGCGATGGCAATGGCCAGCTTGATCCGAGCCGGAATGGATTGTTCTCCAAACGCAGGAAGCAGGGCAGCCAACGCACCGATCCGCAGAAACACATGGAAACCATGCTCGCCAGCCCCGGTTGTGAATCCGATCAGGTCCGACATTACGCTCAAGGCGATACCACCCCGACAAGCGCCGGGCGGGCATCGACGCCGATTTCTTCGAAAGCCAGAACCGGATTGCGAATGCCTTTGGCATTCATCACCGTCCGCAAAAAACGCCGTTTCGGTGCGCTTGTGACCAAGCCAGCGCTCAAACCCTGCGCGCCGGTCTCCGCGAACTTTTCCGAAAGCCCGCTCGCAAGTTTGTTGAATAGATCCGGCGGCAGCGCGAAATCGGCCCCCCCGCGATCCGTATCAACCTGATAACCTGCGAAAATCTCGTCCCAATCCGGCGCGAGCTGAATCAATGGAACGCTTCCGTCTGTGCGGCGCAGCTCCGCCACTATCTGAAATCCAAGCCGCTGACGCACATGTTCACAGATCGTTTCTGCGGGAAGGTTCGGCGCCCGCAATTCGACAATCGATTCAAGAATCAGCGGCATGTTGCGAATGGACACCTGCTCATCAAGCAAGAGGCGCAACACGCGATGCAAAAGCTCAACCGGAACCTTGTCCGGGATCAGATCGTCAAGCATCCGCCGATTGGCTTCACCGCGAGCTGGATCGCTTAGGTTCACCATTTCATCAAGCACACGCCGCAAAACCTTGAGCGTCAGCAACCGGCTCAAATTACGCTTGATCGTCTCAAGCAGATGCGTCGCGAGAACTTCGACCGGCTGCACGGTCGTCGATCCGGTCACAGCAGCGCGCTCTTGTTGTTCGCGGGGAATCCATCGCGCCGGAGCGCCGTAGACAGGCTCTTGCGTGTCTTCTCCGGCGGGCAATTTGTCCGACGGTCCCTCTGGCAGAAGGAGGAGGACACGCTCAGGCCAGATCGTGACTCTGTCCTGTTCGACCCCGTGGATGCGGATCACATATGTGCCGTCCGGCAAGGCAGGATTGTCGGTCAGCCTGATTTCCGGCAGGACCAACCCATAGGCCGCCGCAACATGGCGACGCATATTCTCGATCCGCGCATCAAGACCGGCCGCCGGGTCAAGAACCATCTCCACGAGATTGGGCGCGAATTCGACATGAATATCTTCAAGGTCGATCACATCCCCGATACGCGCCTGTGGTGGCGGGGCTTCTGCCGCCGGCTCATTATCCTGAAGAGCCGCATCCGATTTGGCCTTGTTCAGGTAATATGCAACCCCACCGAGGATCGCGCCCCCTGTGATGAACGGCAAAAATGGCAGACCCGGCACAAGAGCGAAAAGCACCATCAAAACAGCCACGGTTGCCAATGCCGCAGGGTGGCTCCCCAGTTGCTTGACCAGCGTGATATCCGTCGTTCCCGTCGACCCGCCCCGTGCCAAAAGAAGCGCCGAGGCAATCGAGATAATAACCGCCGGTATCTGCGTCACGAGTCCGTCGCCAACCGTCAGAATCGCATAGGTTTCAAAGGCTTGCCCAACAGGCATACCATGGACCATGATCCCCATCACGACACCCATCACGAGATTCATAAGCGTGATGAGGAGGCCCGCAACTGCATCGCCCTTAACGAATTTTGACGCCCCATCGAGCGACCCAAAGAACGTCGTCTCAAGCTCCTGCTTGGTGCGCCGCGCTCTGGCCTCTTCATGGGTGATGGCTCCCGCTGCCATATCACTATCGATCGCGAGCTGTCGGCCCGGCATACCATCGAGCGCGAAACGGGCGCCAACTTCTGCCATGCGCGCGGCGCCCTTAGTAATCACCATGAAATTCACGATGAGGAGCACACCAAACACTACAAGCCCGAGAAACACGCTCCCACTCATGACAAACTGCGCAAATCCTTCGATCACATTTCCGGCCGCATGGGTGCCGGAATGTCCCTCGCCAATGATGAGTTTCGTCGAAGATACATTGAGCGACAGGCGCAACATAAGCGAGGCAAGCAGAATGGTCGGGAAAGAAGAAAAATCCAGCGGCTCTTCGATGAAGAGCGTTACCGTAAAAATGAGAATGGCCAGCGCAAAAGACGCGGCCAGCCCGATATCGAGAATCCAGGCTGGCATGGGCAAAATCATCATAACGATGACCGCCATCAAGGCCAGCGCCAGAAGAACTGTTGGACTAAACAAGGCTCTGAATGAGAACGACATTCTGTTCACCCTCCCAAAGCCAGAAACGAACGCTGCGCAGTTTGCGCCATTGGAACCAGCGACCCCAACGCCCGCGATTCGTCTTCATGATTGCGCAGAAGCGGATAGAGATTTGCACGTTGCGTTTCCGCAGTCAGACGGCTTTTCAAAGGAGGGGTGTCGCGCTTTAGTTCACCAAGATTGGCCAAAATCGTCTCAAACCTTGCCTTGTAACGCGATGCATATTTTGGCGTACGCGAATGATACGCGGCCGCGGCATCTGCCCAATTGCCCTTTTCATCATAGAGACGATGCAAAAATCGGGCTGCATAGAGGGCGTTTTCGACCGGTTCAAACATCTTAGCCGGCGTTGCAAACGCTGTGCCGTGCCACCGAAAATTAATCTGGAAACACCCGACATCAAAATTACGCGTCCCTGCCGCCCTTACACTTCGGAGATAAGTTTCGGCATCTGCACGGCTTGCGAACCACTGCCCCTTTCCCTCGACATTCATGCTCCAGGGCCAAGGCGCGAGGACCCCATTTTTGCGCCTCCCCGTTTCCGTACGGGTCAGTGCTTTGAGGATGCTCTCGGGAACCCCCGTGCGACGGGCGGCCTGCGAGGCGGCCTGATCGCAAAGCGCGCCACTCGCCATTGCTGGGGCGACATCGGCAAGAAAGCCGGCCCACAACCACACAAGAAAACATACCCCCGCCAATCGGGTTGGATTTCCTGTGCGCTCAAATTGCATTCGGTATCGGTGCATGCGGAAAAACCTTCTGTCTTTCACCCGTCACCTTGCTGGCAATTGGTTGATTTTTCGTGAGTGCGGCCTGCTAAAAATCAAGCATGGCATGCTGTGCAAGAAGAGCTGCTAGATGTTCACGCAACTCCGCGCTCTCCTCAACTTCAGCACGGTTCCTGGCGAGAGGGCCTTCTGCATCATCGCCGGGGTCATCCCTCGGGTCGGCCTCCACGAGGTGTTGCGCCACGCGTTTATGCACGACACCCCCCGTTTCTCTCAATTGCACCCAATCACCGGCAAGCCAAGTTTGCTGCGCAGCGGCTTCCTGCATGCCGATCTCCTCATAGACAACTGCAGCGCGCGCATGATCCCCGGCGAGCGCCCGCGCCTTCGCGCGCAACCTTTGCGCTTCTTCCGTCTTAATACCCAACAATTCCGCTTCTGCCTGACGCGGACGCGCCTCTGCCAGTGCAAGCCGTGCCCGCAATAGCCGCTCACCTTCGGTCATATGGAAAGGAACCGCTTCGAGAAGATGTCTCGATTCAGCCGGAAACCCCATGGCGGCGAGCGCATCAGCCACAGCCAGAGTCGCCTCCCGATTCAACGGCGCCTCAAGGCCCAGGCTTCGCCCAAGCACCATTTTCAAGATGGTGGCATCGTCTGCGCCATCCAAAAGCCGTTTTACAACATCGGATCGCAAAGCTCGTGCCGCCTCCCCTCCGTCCAATTCGACCACTTCACGGGACACATCAAATGCCTTCTCGAAATGCCCGGAAAGCGCCGCCGCAACCGCATGTGCTTTGCGAAGATCAGAGCCAAGCGTAGCGCGACGATGCTCAAGCGCATATGCCTCAATCAACGCAACCATATCTGCGGTCGGAGCAAAATCCCGCTCTGCATAAAGATCGACAAGGTTGATAAGCGCCTCTGGCGTAATGCGCTCCCCCTTGCTCACCATGTTCGCAAGCGCAGTTTCCGCTCGCACAGTCTGCCCGTCTTTGGCGCCAATACGCGCCTGCACGAGAAGAGTGCTAGGATCTTCCGCCTCGCTCACACGCTCAATCATCGCGGACGCAACGTCGGCTGTTGAGGTTTTTCCAAGTGCTAAAAACGCCTTGGCAACACGCGGGCCAAGGTGACGCCGTAGGTGTCCGGGCAAGGCGGAAAATGTGCGCAAAATGGCCTTTTCTTGCTCTTCAGTGGGGCTCATATTCCCGGCAAGCAATGCCCAAAAGATTACCTTGCCCACACAATCGTCGCTGTGCAGAAAAACATCGGCTTTGGCCAATGGTTCAGAGTCCATAATATCGGCCAAAGCCAGTAACAAAACGGTCTCTTGTGAAGTAGACACAAGCGTCAGGATCTGCCGCGCTTCTGCACCAAAGGATTGGTATAGTAGGGCCCGCGCCTGAGCCAGAACGGCCTTTTCATTGATCGCCCCCATCTCCGTCACAAGGGCCGTGCGGTCAAGAAGTTGCGCGGACTGTCCGTCTCCGCCCATTTCCCAGTTCGCGATATCAACAAGCGTATCCGGCAAACAAGACCTGTCAGGCAAGGCCGATTCGACCATCTCGAATGCCTTGTCATAGGTTGTTTCCATACGCAGGTTTTCTGGCAAGTCCGGCGCAGGATCGTGGGAGCGCGGAACCGGTGTCACCTCTTCGGTCACTGATTGCTGCGAAATGACAGGCGGCAAAACGACATTCGGCACCACCAGTCCCTGAGACGCGGCACGGGCGACAGCACGCACAAGGCGATCTCTGTGATCCCGGTTGCGTGCACTCTCATCGACGAATCCATCGATACCTGTCCATCTCTGGCTCACAGTTTTGCGCTCCTTTGAGCCAAGCCGCAGTACCGTAGGAGATGGTGGCGCCTCTTCCTCGGTCTCGGGCTCTTTCCTGAAAGGCTGTGTTATTCTGACAGGTTGCTCGGGAGAGCGGATATCGACCACCACGCTACGCTCACCAAAGGCAAAGGCCTCGACGGTACAGGGACAGGCAAGGTGCAACGTGACCTCCGGATGGCCGTTTCGGGCTCCGATCTCGGCAAGCCGTGTGCGCGGTATACGTTCAAAAACCGTCTCAGCGGCATATTCAGGTGACTCAGTCTCTATTTTGATCCGATACTCCGTTCCGGAGCCGGACAGACTCCAAGCCGTGTTTGTCACTGGAAAGGTAAAGACAAGCCGCGTGAATCCATCATGTTCGCCCGACCGAATATCAACGATGCCCGCCTCGGCCAGTCCAGCCAGAAGCGTCAGACAAAACCCCAACACCCACCGCATCAGGCCGCCTCCTTCTTGGCCGCCTTCAAGGCTTCTTCAAGATCGGAAAAGCTCGGACGGGATTGAGCCGGCGTGTTCTGACGCCCGACCTCGATGCAAATATTGGTCGGATGATTGTGAAGGTTGGCGACAAGAACTTCGCGAATCAAATGGTAAAAATGGCTATCTTCTTCGACCACCGCCTTAAGCTTGGCCGCAAAGGGCCCGACAAGCCCATAGGCCAGAAACACCCCAAGAAATGTCCCAACAAGCGCGCCGCCGATCATCTTGCCAAGAATTTCCGGCGGCTGATCAATCGAACCCATGGTCTTGATCACGCCAAGCACCGCCGCCACGATTCCCAAAGCCGGAAGGCCATCCGCCATAGTCTGCAACGCGTGACTTGAATGCAGGGCATGGTGGAGGCTGGCCTCCATCCGCTTGTCAAGAATCTCCTCGACCTGATGGGGATCATCATAATTCATCGAGGCCGAGCGCATCGTATCCGCGATCAACGCCACAGCCTCGGTATCGGACTGAATCTTGGGGTATTTCCCGAAGATCGACGATGTTTCCGGCGTCTCGATATGCTCCTCAATGGCAACTGGATTTTGCCGCGCAAGCCGGATCAACTCGAACAGGAGACATAGAAGATCGCGGTAATCCTCGTTCTTCCACTTAGCCCCCTTGAAGACCTTACCCACGTCCTTGATCGTGTGTTTCACCGCGCCCATATCATTGCCGATCAGGAAAGCGCCAACCGCCGCGCCGCCAATCATGGCAAGCTCGAACGGCATCGCTTTGAGAATGATCGCGAGCTTCCCCCCGGCGGCAATATACCCGCCAAACACCATGACGAAGATCAGGACAACACCAACAATACCGATCACAGCGATTCTCCTGCTGATCCAAGGACATGAAAACTCTGGGCCAAGGGGGTTAAGAAACCCTCTGCAAAAGCCCTATTGCGTCGGAACACGTGCATTTCGCCCGGCAATGACCACGCTGATGGAATAGGCCACCTCGGGCGAGAGCCCCGCCATCACGCCCGCCGCCGCCTGCGGAGACATACGCCCAAGGAACCCTGCGGCAAATTCCGGCTCCATCTTCTCAAAGAGGGCTGCGGCCTCTTTGGGTTTCATGGCTTCATAGACCGTCGTGAGTTGGGTGAGATCATTTTCCGAGGCAGCTTCGGCAAGGGCGATGGTCTCTCGCAGGGTCTCTTCGGCAGCAGCCAGATGTTGCATCTTTTTGCTAACCTGATCATCCGCAACACGCAGCGCCTGAAGACGATCCCGAAGCGCGTTTTCCTGCGCCTCGATGCGGGCCTCGCGTTCCGAGAGAGCATCAAGCACGGCCTGAATATCCGGCGGAGGGGCGCAAGACGGCGCAGCCTGCGTCATTTGCGGCGCTTCTTCCGGTGCGGGGGCCTGCTCGCGTGCAAGGACTTCGCTCGCACCGATGGCAACACGCAATACGCCAGAAACGATAAGGAAACCCGCGATTGCAACCAAACTGCCGCGCGACGGGCGGGCGCTTTTGCGCTTCTTCGCCTTCGCCATCAAATCTCTCCCGCGCGGGTTTCATTGTGCCGCATAAACACCGGCTCTTCCGGGGCAGATGGCGGCTTTTGCGGGGCAGTGCCCGGCTCCGGGATGTCATGCATGGAGGCCACTAAAAGCTCGAGTCGGCGCGCAACATCCTCAGCCCGATCCGTCAATCCTTCGAGCGATTCCGTCGAGGCCCCGGCTGTGGTCCGCGCCGCCTCCAGTGTCTTGGTCAGGTCATCAACCTGTGCCGAAAGCACCGCAACAGCCCCTCCAACACCGGTCTCAAGATCGTTGAACCGCGACAGGCGCCGCGCAAGGACAAAGCAATAGACGCCCGCACCAAGAGCGCCCGCGACAAGAAGAATATCCGCGATCAGGTCCATGTGGTCCTCCGTCAGTTCAATATAAATTCTGCGATAAGCAGATCACGCACGCGCCCCTGGCCGGTCACGATCTGCACCCGGCGCAACATCTGGGCACGCAAACGAATAAGCGCAGCGGGGTGTTCGAAATCTTTCGGCTCAAGGGCGCGCAGATAGCCGTTCAACACATCAACAACACGCGGCAGAACCGATTCGACTTCCTTCAGGTGATCCGACGGAACCTCAAGATGCGCACTGAACCGCAGGTGCCGCGCGATTGCGCCTTGCGGAAAGGAAATGAGAATCGGCTCGATCTTCACAAACCCCACATCAGCCAACGGCTCAGGAGCTGCTTCCATCGGCTCAGTGGCATCATGCGCCTCTTCCGGGGCAAAAAGCAGCCCCGAATAAATCGCGAAAAAACCGCCACCCCCACCCAATAGCGCAAGGACAAGGGACAGGATCAGGACAAGCTTTGATCCTTTGCCGGACTTTGTATCTTCAATATCTTCCGTATCGCTCATGGGGCTTTCCGAATTCTTCGAACACCTCCTCTATAAGCCGAGAGAAACTAACCGATTGTTAAGGCTGTTCGTCGAAAACTGCCCTCGACGGTGCAGAACGCGCCGTGAGACGGAGGGCCTCGTGTCGCAGCTTTTGAATTTGTGGAAATCTTTCTCCAACCGGCAGAAAGCCGTTCTGGCCCTCGCCACGATTGCGGTTTTCGGAGCGGTCATCGGGCTTGCGCGGCTCGCATCCGCTCCGAATCTCGTGCTGCTCTATAGTGGGCTGGAAAGCGGCCCGGCCGGCGACGTCGTGCGCGCCCTTGAGCAGCGCGGTGCCTCATATAAGGTACGTGGCGGTGCCATTTATGTGGAATCATCCCAAAGGGATGAGCTGCGCATGACTCTGGCCAGCGACGGGCTGCCGTCCAATGGCAGTAGCGGGTATGAAATCCTCGATTCCCTGTCCGGCTTTGGCACCACGGCCCAGATGTTCGATGCCGCCTATTGGCGCGCCAAAGAGGGCGAACTGGCCCGAACCATTGTCGGCGCAACGAATGTCGAGTCCGCCCGCGTGCATATCGCCCATGCCGGATCGACCCCGTTTCAGAGACGAATCACACCAACCGCCTCCGTCACGGTGACAACCCGCGGCGGCGAAATCGCCCCTGAACAAGCCCGCGCTTTTCGCTTTCTCATCGCCTCTGCCGTCTCCGGCCTGTCCCCCGAAGATGTCGCCGTTATTGATGCATCTGGGCGTCTGATCGGTGGCCCGAACGAAGTCTCCGCCGCTCATTCCATTGAAAGCCGCGGCGCGGCGCTTGGGGATAAGGTCCGCCGCCTGCTTGAGGCGCGCGTCGGGTATGGCAACGCTGTTGTCGAGGTCAGTATTGATACCGTGACCGAGAGCGAGACAATCCGCGAACGCCGCTTTGACCCCGATAGCCGCGTCGCCATCAGCACCGAATCCGAGGAACGCAGCACCAACGCCAAAAACGATGCCGCGGGGCAGGTGACCGTTGCCTCGAACCTGCCGGATGGCGACACCGGCGCCAACGGGTCAAGTCGCCAGAATAGCGAAACCCGTGAGCGCGTGAATTACGAAGTCTCCGAGACCCAGCGCGAAGTCAGTCGTGAGGCCGGCGCAATCCGCCGCATCACCGCTGCGGTGCTCGTCAACGGGATTGCCGAAACGGGCGAAGACGGAACGATATCCATCATCGAACGCCCGGCGGACGAGCTTGAAACCTTGCGTGAACTGGTTCAGTCGGCCATCGGCTTTGACGCCGGGCGCGGGGATATCGTAACGCTCAAATCCATGAGCTTTGAGCCGATTGCAATCGACGGCACACCCTCGGCGGGCGCTCTGCCCTCTCTTGCCGATATCAACCTCATGACCTTGGTCCAACTGGCTATTCTCGCCATCGTCGCGATCGTCCTGGCGCTCTTCGTGTTGCGCCCCCTTCTGTCCAAATCGGTCGAGACACCCGCCCTCCCCCTGCCCTCTGATGCGCCCCGGCCTCTTTCCCGCGATTCCGGAGCCCCGGCCCTGACTGGTGAGATTCAGAGCACCGAATCAGAGATCAATCCGCCAGTCGACGACGCCAGCCTCCCCGCTATCGCCGCTCAGGCCGGGGTTGGTGCAGCCCCTGATCCGGTCGAGCGCCTGCGCGCGCTGATTGCTGATCGACAGGAGGAAACCGTGGAAATTCTGCGCAACTGGCTTGAAGAACCCAAGGAGCATACCTGATGTCGATCCAACATCTCCTTGAGGATTTCGCCGATGGTCTGGCCAAGGATGCTTCGCCATCGTCCGAGCAGGAGGATACCGAGCTCTTGGAATCTTTCGAACAGGGCTACAAGGCTGGCTGGGAAGACGCCGTGCGCGCCAAATCCGAGGAACAAACCCATGTCTCGGCTGAACTGGCCCGCAATCTCGAAGACCTGTCCTTTACATATCACGAAGCCCACGCCGCCATTCTGGCCGAGATTGCGCCCGTCGTGGAACAGGCCGTGATGGCCGTGGTGCCGGAAATCGCACGCGCGGGCTTCGGGATGCAGGTCGCCGCCGAAATCACCCGTCTTACCGGTCAGGACAATAACGGCGAAATCCTCCTGCGCGTTGCCGCAGAAGACCTGAACGCGGTCGAGGATCTCCTGCCAGATTCGGCCTCGCTGCCAACGCGGGTCGAGATCGACGAGACCCTCACCGCGGGTCAGGCACAGCTGGCCTTTGGACACCGCGAACGCCGCATCGATGTCGCCGAAATCGTGGCCAGCGTCAGCGAAGCATTCTCTGGCCTCGTACAGCAAGCCCAAAAAGGAACCCGCCCATGACCGAAACCAATGCGAACCCGTCCGGGAGCCCCTTTATCAACGTGCCTATCGAAGTCACGATCTCCGTCGGCAAGGCCCGCCCCTTCATTGGCGATCTGCTGGAGCTTGGTAAAAATGATGTGCTGCCGCTTGATCGTCAGGTCGAAGATCCGGTCGAGCTTTATGTCGGAGATCGCCTGATCGCGCGTGGCTCCCTCGAAGAGCTCGACGGCGCCCAAAAAGGCCAGCTTGCCGTGCGCCTGACCGAAGTCGTGGCGCTCGACGGTCAGAAATGATGCCCTTGCTTCGCTTCGCGGCCTACTCTGCCTTTGCCGTGGTCGCTCTGGCATCTCCGGCCAATGCGCAAGATATCTCGATTGCTCTTGGTGAAGGCGGATCGCTGACGACGCAGGGCGTGCAACTCATCCTCCTGATAACGGTCCTGAGCCTTGCGCCGGGAATCGCCATCATGGTGACCTGCTTTCCCTTCATCGTGACCGTCCTTGCAATCCTGAGACAAGCGATCGGGCTTCAACAATCCCCGCCCAACATGCTTATCGTGAGTCTGGCGCTGTTCCTGACCTACTACGTCATGGATCCCGTCTTTACCGAGGCTTGGACCACGGGCCTTTCGCCCTATCTCGAAGAGAAACTCCCCCTAGAACAGGCGTTGGAGCGTGTTTTGGTCCCGTTTCGCGCTTTCATGTCCGCCCGTGTTGACTTTGAAACGTTTGAGGCCATGGCCGCTCTACGCAGCGAAGCTGTCGCCGCGGAAGCGATCAAGGACGCGCCCCTCTCGGTTCTTGTCCCAAGCTTCCTGCTCTCTGAAATCGCCCGCGCTTTTCAGGTCGGGTTTCTTATCTTTCTGCCGTTCCTTGTCATCGACCTCGTCGTGGCGGCAATCCTGATGTCCATGGGGATGATGATGGTGCCGCCCGCGATTGTCTCCCTGCCATTCAAGCTCGCCTTCTTCGTGATCGCAGACGGCTGGAGCCTCATTGCAGCGAGCCTCGTGCGCGGCTATTTTTAGCCGAAAACATAGCCCCTTACCGCACCACGAACTCCGCATGAAGCGCGCCTGCGGCCTTGATACTTTTCAGGATGTCGATCATGTCGCGCGGCTGAACACCAAGGGCATTTAGCCCCTCAACCACTTCGCTTAGCGATGTGCCGCCCGCAACCTCGGCAAGGCCAACGCCCTCTTCCTCTTCAATCTCGGCCCGACTTCTTGGAACGACAACCGTCTCGCCATCGGCAAAGGGGTTCGGCTGCACGGCCAATGGGGCCTCACTGACCCGCAGGGTCAGGTTCCCCTGCGACACGGCCACCCGTGAAATCCGCACATCTTCGCCCATCACGATCGTCCCCGACCGCTGATCTACCACAACACGCGCTTTGCGCTCCGGCTCGACAGGCAGGTTTTCAATCGTCGCGATAACATGGGCCGGAGACCGCCTGTTGGCGCCGCCAAGATCAAGGTGCACCGTGCCCGCATCGCGCATGATCGCCACCTGGCGACCAAACCGTTGGTTAATCGCCGCCTCGACGCGTCCCGCCGTGGTGAAATCCGGCTCGCGCAGGGCCAACCGAAGGCTCGTCATCGCCGCAAAATCAAACTCCACCTCGCGCTCGACCCGCGCACCCGCCGGGATGACCCCGGAGGTTGGCACGCCTTGCACGACCTGAGCTGCATCCCCCTCCGCTGAGGCACCGCCAGCAATCACCGCCCCCTGCGCCACCGCATAAATAAGCCCGTCCGCCGCATTAAGCGGTGTCATGATAAGGGTCCCGCCCAACAGGCTCTTGGCATCCCCAATGGCGGAAACCGTCACATCAATCCGCCCGCCTGCCCGCGCAAAAGCCGGCAACTCCCCGGTCACGAGGACCGCCGCGACATTTTTGGGTCGCATCTGCTCACCCGCGACATTGACCCCAAGACGCTCAAGGATGTTGGACACGATTTCTTCGGTAAAAGGCGCGTTGCGTAACCCGTCCCCGGTTCCGTTCAATCCAACAACAAGCCCGTAGCCCACAAGATCATTGCCTCGCACCCCGTCAAATTCGACCAAATCCTTGATCCGCACCGGACTCGCCAAAGCCATGGCCGGCATCATGAACATGAGAGCAAAACATAGGCAGAAGAAGCGGGACATGGGCATTATCCAAGATAGTTTGCGAGGGTGAGTTGCGACAGGCGCGCTGTCGCTGTGTAGAGCAATTCAAGCTGTGTTTGGGTCGATTGAAGCCGCGTCGCCGTGTCATAGGGATCGGCCCCGATAAGATCGGCGCGGCTGATCTCAAGGCTGGCTCGGGCAGAGGCATTACGCACTTCGGCCTGCTCCACCCGCTCTTCGAGCGCCCCGGTTTCGGCGCGCAATTCGGTCAGCCCGTCAAGACGCGCAAGAAGGCCTTCCCCGGCATCCTGCAAAAGGCCTTGTTGCGCCGACAGGGACAAACCAAAAGACTCATCCGTAGCAAAGGCTGCCGTCGCCACCTGCACAAGAACCTCGCGAATTTCCACCCGGTCGGCCCGCACCCCGAACTGAGCCGAGGTTCCACGATTAAGCTGAAACGGGGCCAACACATCGGTTTCCCCGGCATAACCCGACGCCTCGAATCCACCTCCGGCATCCATGAACCAGGCCTCGATTCCAGCCTTGATCCCCGTCGCCGTCGTTTCCCCGGACAAGGCCATGGCAAGCGCCTCTAGGATCGCATCGCCATCGGCAAGCGCCGCCCCATCGGTGCCACTTCCGGCAAAAACAGCGCGCCCGGTGACCGTCGCATTAAGATTTGAGACAATTCCGAGAAACGCCTCTCTTGCGTTTTGCCCAGCAACGCTCAACCCCGTGCCGGTCCCTGATTGCGCCGCCGTCATGAGGTCGGACGCAAGCGATTGTGCCCCGTCCTGCACCGATGCGAGCGCCGCTTGAGCCGTCGATAAAAAGATCCCCGCCTCGGTCGTCGCCGTATCATAGGCATCAAGAAGCCGCGTTGATCGCTCAATATCGCCAAGCACAAAGTAATCGCCCGTAACCGGGTTGGCCTTGTCGAGCACCTCACCAGTCGACAACATCGTGGTCAGCGATGTGAGCTCTTCATTAAGCCGCGTATTCTGCCGCCCGAGCATGAAATGCAGGGCCATATCTCCGATACCGGTTACACTCATGGATCAAAGCCTCATCAGGGTTGTCATCATTTCGTCTATGGTCTCGATCACCCGGGCATTGGCGGCATAGCTCTGTTCAATAAGAAGGAGGTTTTGCAATTCCCGGTCGCTGTCGACACCATTGGCAAGCTCCTGCGCCTGCAGTTCTTCAAGCTGCCCGACATGAAAAGAAAGGGTTTGTTCCGAAGCAAGGCGATCCGCACTCACCGCCGAAACAACCTGTGTCGCCAGATCGTGCAAAGAGCCACCCCGCCCACTCAACGCAGCAGAAGACGGCACCAGATTAGCCGCAAGTGCCGCACCGAGAGATTGTAACAATGTGCCATCCCCGGTCGTCCCAACCGACGCCGCGCCAAGACCATCGCGCAGGCGCCACACCTCGCCGCCGGCATCCGGGTCTATAAGGGCATTAAGAGAAATCCGCGCCGCAAGGCCGGTCTCATCGCTGGCATCAAACGCGGCCCCCGCATCGGTAAAGAGCCCCGGCGCACCGGACGCGAGGGTTGGGTCAACGCCGCTATCCTGAAACCGTTCGACAAGATCGCGTGCGAGCCCATCCAACTGTGCTTGCGCGTTGGCCGTGCTCTCGTCACGAATTGCAAATTCGGCCGCAAGCGCACCGCCCGAAAGCATCTGCCGCGCGCTACTCCAGACCTCCTGACCATTGCCAAGGGTGATACCGGACAAGGCACCGTTTTCCATGTCCTGATACACGCCAACAAATCGCGTCGGCTCGAACACGAGTTCCTGGGCGCTGCCATCCAGCAGGATCGCCCCACCTTCTGACACAAGCGCCACCGCGCCATGATCCCGCGGCATCTGGCGCACAGGGACCATGACCGAAATCTCGTCTATCATCTGCTGGCGCGCATCCTCATACCCGGCGGTCGATTGCCCCCGGCTTTTGGCGCTGATGATCGAAACATTGAGATTCTCGACCTCTGTAAGCAAGTCATTCATACGCTCGACCATGCTGTTGATCGTGGAATCCGCCTCGCCCCTCATCTCCTGAATCCCGGACGAAATATCCTTGAACGATTGCGTCACATCCCCGGCGGCCCGTGCAACCTGTTCAAGGCGGAGAGTTGATTCCGGCTGGCTTGCCGCCGTAATCAGCGTGGCTTCGAATTCCGCGATGCGCCCCGCGAGCGACGCGCTCTCATCCGGCGTTCCGATGAGCCCTTCCAGCGCCTCAAGATGCGCCGTACGACTTTCGGATCCGGCATTTTGCGCCGCCGCCTCGCGTCGTTGGGCAAGAAGCGCCTGATCGACATCGCGTGAGATACCGTTGACCTTAACACCGCCCGATCCCGATACCGTCTGCGACGACAGGGACAGGCTGCGTGCGCCATACCCTTCTGTCAGGGCATTGGCGAGATTGGCCGACGTGACCTCGGCGGCGCGGGACACGGCATTAAGGCCGCTCAGCGCATTACTTAGGGCGCCTGTGATACTCATGCTATCGCCCTCCTTTTAGGATCAGCGTTTGATATTGGTGGTTTCCTGAAGCATCTCGTCCACGGTCTGGATGACCTTGGCATTCGA
>JAAEZB010000004.1:0-5603 GCA_018223085.1 Paracoccaceae bacterium | reverse complement strand
TGAACGAACCCGTTTTCGTCGATCTCAACCGAGGTCATATTGCCAACGGGCGACCCATCCTTAGAGATTTGCAGCGGCGCGAATGTATCCGAAAGCTGACCAATGCCGTCGCTTTCGCCAAGTTTGCCGATGTTAATTTCCATCGGCCCGCCATCGACGTTGATGATAATGCTGCCTGTGGCGGAATCATACGCGCCGCCAGACGTCGTCACCACCGAGGCCAATGTGCCGCCGCCGGTTCGACTATCAGAGAAGGTCAGGTCATATTCGCCGATCACGGCACCGCCCTGGGCCGAATCCTTGAGCACCATGGACCAAGCATTCGAACTGCCGCTTGCCGGGATTACGGGCGTGAATTCGACGGAAATCGTCTGCGACCGGCCAAGATTGTCGAAATACTCGACCGAAAGCTCCCGTGTCTCGCCCGTGCTGCCTGCGTCTGTCTCCGTCGCCGGCAGGTTGAGGCCGAGAGTCATCGTCGTAGTCGGATCACCGGTAAGCTGGTTCACGTTGATCTGGACCGGTTCGAGCCCCTCACTCGTATCGCGGGGATAACTCGGCATCGTGCCATCGGCATTCGCTGGCCATCCCAGCAGGACAAGGCCGGACTCCGTCGTCAGATAGCCCTGAGAATCGGTGCGAAACGATCCCGTCGTCGTCAGAAGCATCTGTTCCGAGCCGTTGCCGACCCCAACCTCAGAGGCAAGCGCCACCGGGATCATCCCGCGCCCCCGCACCGCAAGGTCGGTAGAGTTCGAAGTCGATAGCAAAGATCCCCCCTCGTCGATAAGCCGCTGCGTCGTGACCCGCACACCACCGGCCGAATAGGTTCCGCCACCGCCGGAAATCACCATGGAATGAAAATCCGCCTCCATGCGCTTGTAGCCATAGGTTTGCGAGTTCGCGATATTGTCCGAAATCGCGGCGAGGCGGCTCGCATTGACATTGAGCCCGGCGACGCCGGCATTGAGGGAAGAAGAGATCGTCATGAACACGCCTTTCTGCTGGTTCGACCTTTTGTCGCCCCAACAGTTAGGCCAGGAGCCTTAACAGCGCGCTAATGGATAAAATCGTCGCTAATTTGCCTCCCTGAGCAGGATGATCTCGATCCGGTTATTGCGCGCCGCACGCGGCGCCTTCGCTACTGGCTCCTTGTCCGCATGCCCCGTAACCCGCGCGATCCGGGCGGGCGCGATGCCGTTCTTTTCAAGCAAGCGGCGCACCCGATCGGCGCGATCCGCAGAAAGCGGCCAGTTGATGTCCTCCGCGAGAACAACAGGCTGAGTCGCCACATGCCCTTCGATGGCAATCTCGTTCCGCACAAGCTGGGCCGCCTCGGCAACAAGCGCAACAAGGTCGAGCAATTCACGATAGGGTGCATCCTGACGATCCACGAACAAGGGGAGCGTCTCGGTATCAAAAATCTCGATAACAAGCCCCTCATCGGTTTGCCGCGTCACCACATGCTTGAGCGCATTTTGCGACACCATGCTTTCCCCGCCCCCACCGATGAGGAAATCCGTCACCTTGCCAAGCGCCGCTGCTTCTTCCGCCGCCTCCTGCCGGGCTTTACTGATCGCGACGGAATCCCCTTCGAGATTCGCAACCGGAGGCAAACCCCCGGTGCCGCTATTGGCCAGCGTATCCTTGGCAAAGACACTATCGCCGCTGAACATGGCATCGCCGCCGCCGGAAATCCGGTTGATCGGAATGCTGGGATTGAAATAATCCGCAATCCCCTTGCGTTGCTTTTCGGTTGTCGCGTTCAAAAGCCACATCAAGAGGAAAAACGCCATCATCGCGGTCACGAAGTCGGCATAAGCCACCTTCCAGGCACCGCCATGGTGCCCATCGCCAGCGACAACTTTCTTTCTCTTGATGATGACCGGAGACGCATTCTTCTGCGTGCTCATCTCACCACCTGTTACTCACCCGGGGATAGGTCTAACAGGCAGGGTGTTACCGGCCCCTTAACGTTTCAAATCCTCACGATTTTCGCTCAGAGCCTCTGAAAGCGCCCCTAGAAACGCCCGCCGATCAAGCCCCGGCGCGATCGGCGGCAGGATACGCACAGTAATCGTGCCGGGGTATTTCAAAAGGCTCCCCGCAGGCCAACACTCCCCCGACGCAACAAGAACCGGCACCGCTGGCACCTTTGCAAGCTCATACAAAACCCCAACCCCGGACTGGAGCCGCTTGGGCGCGCCGTGTTGCCTCGTTCCACCGGGAAAAATCAAAAGCTTGCGCCCGCGCCTGATCGCCTCGACACCGACGCGAAATCCGTCCCGCATCGTCTCGATAGATCCCTGCCGATCGACCGGAATATGCCCCGCCTTGCGCGCAATACGCCCAACAAGCGGATAGGCAAACACCTCGCGCTTGGCATACATCACCGGCTGATCGAGAAGCACATGGTAGAACAACGTCTCCCAGGACGATTCATGCCATGACGCAATAAGGCATGGCCCCTCCGGCAGGTTCTCCCGCCCCTCGACCTCATGGCGAATCCCACACACAAGGCGCAACAGGACAAGCTGAACCCGCAAGAACACCCCGCCAACCCAAAGCAAGTACCGCTCATGAAGGGCAAACACGGGCACAAATAGAAGAAACGGCACAAAGGCGAGAACCGATAGCAAATAGAACAACGCGCTGCGCAGCCTGATTGCGAACGTTGCCTGCCTGTCTCGTGCCATACCGCCTCCTACCAGCGGTCTTGCCAGCCTCCTTCCCCATTGTGAAGGCGGTAAATCGCCCGACGACCGTATTCTCGGCAAAGCTCCACCGATCCCGCCTCTCATCGTGTCGAAACCGGCCATACCCTATGTTCAATGCCACCCCCCTAAGATACATCAGTTTCAGCAGCATCGCGCATCAGGAGACAGGCCCCATGCCCGTTTCGCCCATGGTTCTTCGCAGGTGGATCGCAGGCAACCTTGTCTGCGTCGGGCTCCTCTGTGCCACCATGGGACAAGCCCTTGAGGCCCGGCTATCGGCCCCAAACGCCCCCGACACGCTTGTCAAAACTCTTGAATCCGCGTCGCTTCTCATCGCCGCAACTCAGGACAAAGGCGCAGAGCCGCTTGATATCGTGGCCGCCGCCCGCGCCGATTACCGGCGTCTCCTCGGCCTGCTCTACAACGCCGGCTATTACGGCCCGGACATCCGCATTCGCATCAATGGCCGCGAGGCCGCGACCCTGCCGCCCTTTGCCAAGATCGACACGATTACCTCCGCCGTGATCGCGATTGATCCCGGCCCGCTGTTCCAATTCTCCACTGCACGCATTACCCCGCTTGCCCCCGGAACCGAACTCCCCTCCGGTTATACCCCCGGCGCCCCGGCCGAGGCGGGCACCATCCGGAGCGCCGCAAGTGCCGGAATTTCCGGCTGGCGCGCCATCGGCCATGCCAAGGCCCGCGTCGCGGATCAGAGCCTTGTCGCCAACCATGCCAGCGCCACGCTTGCCGCCGATCTGCGCCTCGCGCCCGGCCCGGAACTGCGCTTTGGCTCTCTTGCCCTTTCCGGCAAAACCGCCATGAACGAACGCCGCCTGCGCAAGATCGTCTCCCTTCCCTCTGGGGAACGTTTCGACCCCGAAGCCCTCGATACCATCGCCGCACGTCTGCGCCGTACCGGGGTCTTCCGCTCTGTCACCATCCAAGAGGCCGAAACGATCAACCCGGATCAA
Organism: Paracoccaceae bacterium; assembly: GCA_018223085.1. Classification (GTDB taxonomy): domain Bacteria; phylum Pseudomonadota; class Alphaproteobacteria; order Rhodobacterales; family Rhodobacteraceae; genus Shimia. The sequence continues at coordinate 1,912 of JAAEZB010000004.1, read as the reverse complement.
AGCCTCGACATCGCCCTCAACGTCACCGATGCCAAACCCCGCCGCATCGGCTTTGGCGCAGAACTACAATCGCGCGATGGCCTGTCGCTCTCGGCCTTCTGGATGCACCGTAACCTCCTTGGCGGCGGCGAACGCCTCAAGATCGAAAGCGAAATATCGGGCCTTCAGGCGCAATCCGGCGGCTCGGATTTCCTCTTCTCGACCGAGTTCATCCGCCCCGCCACCCTCGGGGCCGATACCGATCTACGCCTCGCTCTCACGGTAGAGCGCGAAAACGATCCCCTGTATTTTCAGGAAACCCTTGGGTTCGACATCGGCTTTACCCGTATTCATTCGAAAACCCGCACCTCCTCCTTTGGCCTGCACCTGCAAACCAACCATGTGCGCGATGATTTCGGCGTGCGGGATTTCCATATCCTTGGCCTGCCGCTCGGTCTGACCCTTGATCGCCGCGATGATGCTCTTGATACCCGTGGCGGCTTTTATGCCGAGACAACCGTCATGCCCTATCTCGGCACCGGCAGTGCGGAGCACGGTCTCGCGCTTGCGGCCGATGCCCGCTATTACCGCCCTCTTGGCGACAAGCTAACCGCCGCCTTCCGGCTTCAGGTCGGCTCTGTCATCGGCCCGAGCCTCGCCGCGACTCCGCCGGACATGCTCTTCCTCTCCGGTGGTGGCGGCACGGTGCGCGGTCAACCCTACCAATCGAACTACATCACAACTGGTGGCGTCGATAGCGGCGGGCTTTCCTTCCTTGGCCTTTCCGGCGAACTGCGCCTGCGCGCTTGGGAAAATATCTCGACCGTGCTCTTCTATGATGCGGGTTTCATCGGCGAAACAAGCCGCTTTGGCGGTACTGGCGAATGGCATTCCGGCGCAGGCATCGGAATGCGTTACCATACTGGCATCGGCCCGATCCGCGTTGACATCGCGGGCCCTGTTTCAGGCGCCAATTCCGGCGGAATTCAGCTCTATGTCGGCATAGGACAGGCCTTCTGATGAAACGCTTCTTCCTTCTCCTGCTCCTCTGCCTCCCCCTTGCCGCTTTTGCCGATACCGAAGAGGACAAAGGCCGCCTGACCCGCTTCCTCGAAGATTCCCTCTCCGGCGCTGGGCGCAGCGTGACAATCGACGGCTTTTCCGGCGCCCTAAGTAGTGTCGCCAGCCTCGACAAGATGACCATCGCCGATGCCAAGGGAATCTGGCTCACCCTTGAAACCGTGCGCCTCGATTGGAACCGCGCCGCGCTCCTCAAGGGGCGGCTTGAGGTCAACAGCCTCGCCGCAAAGACGATCACGGTCACGCGCCTGCCTGCAAGCGAACCCTCCGCCCCATCACCCGAAGCAACCCCCTTTTCCCTCCCTGAGCTTCCGGTAAGCGTCGAGATCGGCGCGCTCAAGGCCGAGAAGATCACCCTCGGCAAAGATGTCCTCGGAAGCCCCCTGACCGCCAAACTCTCCGGTCAGCTTTCCCTCGTAGAAGGGGCCGGGCGCGCCAATATCGCGCTGAACCGTACCGATACCATTGCCGGAGCCTTCCTTCTCAAGGCCGGGTTTGACAACACGACTCGCCAACTGGCCATCGACCTCTCCGCCACCGAGGCCCGTGATGGCCTCGTCGCGACCTTGCTCAATATCCCGGATCGCCCCTCCCTCGCCCTGACCGTATCGGGCGATGCGCCTCTAGCGGATTTCCGCGCTGACCTCTCCCTCGCGACGGATGGCGTGGAACGCATCGCTGGCACAATCAAAACCGCAGCACAGGTAAAAACAGAGACTATTCCTGCGGAACAGAGCCTCATTATCGACATCAAGGGCGATCTCTCGCCGCTTCTTGAGGCACGTTTCCGGCCCTTCTTTGGCGCGCAAAGCACCCTAACCGCCAAGGCCCGCAAGACCGAAGACGGGCGCAC
>JAAEZB010000003.1:49782-71746 GCA_018223085.1 Paracoccaceae bacterium | reverse complement strand
CCCCAAAACCCGCACCACCGCGATACAGACGCAATACCGACGCGATACAGACGTGCGTTTTTGGCCCTGTCCGGGCGTTAACCTTTGCGGATTACTGGCCCAGGGCCTGTCCCAAATCGGCGATCAAATCGCCTGCGTCTTCGATCCCGACACTGATCCGAAGGAGGTTCTCCGGGATGCCCGTATGCGGCTCAATCGTGTAGCGATGTTCCACGAGGCTCTCCACCCCGCCAAGCGATGTTGCCCGGTGAAACAGGTTCAATCTCCCCGCCACCCGAAGCGCCTCTTCCCGGCCCCCTTTGACAAGGAAGGACATCAGGAACCCATAGCCGCCCGGCATCTGTTTCGTGGCGATCTCATGGCCTGCAAGCCCTTGTAATCCCGGATAAAAAACGCCCTCGACCTGCGGGTGATCGACAAGGAATTCCGCCACTTTCATGGCGTTCTCACACATCCGTTCGACCCGCAGTGGCAGCGTCCGCATCCCCCGCAGCAAGAGCCACGCCTCGAATGGCCCAAGCACCGCGCCCGCGCTCGCCCGGTCATTGGCGATCTCGTCCCAGATCGCCCCGCCGTCCTTCGTCACAAGCACCCCGGCGAGGACATCCGAATGCCCGTTGATCGCCTTCGTCGCCGAATGCATCACCATATCCGCCCCGAATTTCAATGGGTTAGACAGGATCGGCGTCGCCGCGGTGCTATCCACCACCAACACCGCCCCCGCCTCATGCGCCACCTCTGCGGCCGCTTCGATATCAACAATCTTGAGCCACGGGTTCGACGGTGTCTCGACCCAGACAAGATCGGCCTTGCCCGTGCCGCACACGGCCTTCAGCGCGGCAAGGTCGCTCGCATCCACCTCATCCATAACCACCTGACGGCGCTCACAAAATTCTCGTATCCACTTGGTCGTGCCCCAGTAAATTCCCGACTGCACCACAACCCGACCGCCGTTCGGAACGGTCCGAAACAGGGCCGCAATCGCCGCCATCCCCGACGGAAACAAAAGCGCCCCCGCGCCCCCTTCCATCTGCGCCAGAACCGCCTCGGCCTGCCGCGCCACGTCATTATGATCGCGCGCATAGATATTGGCCGCATTGAGCGGCACATAATCCCGATCCCGCACAAACGTCGTCGCCGGCTGGATCGGCGGCACAACACCCCCGCTCTGAAGATCAATCGCCCCCCCGGCCTGCGCCGCCAGCGTGGCGGGCTGCATGTCTTTCATATCCATGACGCGCTCCTTTTCTCGTGGCCCCCAAGACACGCCAGAACCGCCCGACTTGCAAGCCCCCCACCCCCGGCACTATGACGAAAGGACACCAACCTCCGGACCCTGCCTATGTCGCGCACCATTTTGTTCAACAAACCCTTCGATGTGCTCTCACAGTTCACCGACAAGGGCACCGAAGGTAGCCCCCGCCGCACACTTTCGGATTTCATTGACGTGCCAGGGGTTTACGCCGCTGGTCGTCTGGACCGCGATAGCGAGGGACTGCTTGTTTTGACCGACGATGGCCGCCTGCAACAAAAGATCGCCAACCCGCGCAACAAATGGCCCAAGACCTACTGGGTTCAGGTCGAAGGAATTCCCTCGGATGCCGCGCTAGAAGAACTGCGCAAAGGCGTCACCCTCAAGGATGGCAAAACTCGCCCCGCCGAGGTCGCCCGCATGGACGAACCCGCCGACCTCTGGCCGCGCGATCCGCCAATCCGGGTGCGCAAATCGGTGCCGGATAGCTGGCTGTGCCTGACGATCCGCGAAGGTCGCAACCGTCAGGTCCGCCGCATGACCGCCGCCGTAGGCCATCCAACCCTGCGCCTCATCCGCTATAGTATCGGTGATTGGACCCTCGACGGCCTCCTCTCGGGGCAATGGAATGATGCCCCTATGCATCGCACGCCGCCCAAGCGTTGAGATATCCACAAAAATCTCTCCCGTCCCGCATCCATCGCGCTTCCCCTCGCAGGCCCCACAACATATAGTGGCCCCATAACGCGCTCCGGGACCAACCCGGAGCAAGACCCGCATATTTCACAGGGCAGACGGGGACGGAACGCATGGCACATATTATCGTTGTCGGGAACGAAAAAGGCGGCGCGGGGAAATCGACCGTCTCGATGCATATCGCGACCGCGCTGGCACGCATGGGGCATAAGGTCGGCGCGCTTGATCTCGACCTGCGGCAAAAAACCTTTGGCCGCTACGCCGAGAACCGCCAGACGTTTATGGCAGGGTCTCACCTCTCCCTACCAAGCGCCGATTATCATGACCTCCCCGAGGTCGACCCCGCAAGCCTCAAGCCCGGCGAAAATATCTATGACCATCGCCTGTCGCTGGCCGTCGCCACGCTCGAACCGGATTGCGACTTTATCCTGATCGACTGCCCCGGCTCACACACAAGGCTGAGTCAGGTCGCCCATTCGCTGGCCGACACGCTTGTGACCCCGCTCAACGATAGCTTTGTCGATTTCGACCTCCTCGCCCATACCGATGCGCAGGGCGAGAAAATCCTCGGCCCTTCGGTCTATTCCGAAATGGTCTGGAACGCCCGCCAACTGCGTGCACAGGCAGGTCTCAAGCCGATCGATTGGATCGTGCTGCGCAACCGCATGGGCGCACAGCAGATGGTCAACAAAGAGAAGATGGGCAAGGCGCTCGACAATCTCGCCAAGCGCATCGGCTTCCGCGTCGGCCCCGGCTTCAATGAACGGGTGATTTTTCGCGAATTGTTCCCGCGCGGCCTGACGCTTCTCGACCTCAAGGATATTGGCATCAAGCAGCTCAATATCTCCAACGTCGCCGCGCGTCAGGAATTGCGCGACCTCGTGAAGGCGCTCGACCTGCCGGGCGTCGAAGTGGATTTCTGACCCCTAACGCCGCCGCAATAGCACCGCCGCGTTCGACACGGCCAATGCGCCGACAACCACGGCCCCGCCGAGAAGCGCCCAGCGGCCCGGCGCCTCGCCAATTACGGCCCAAGCCAGTAAGGGCGCAAGCACCGTTTCCAGCAGGATCAAAAGCGCCACCTCTGCCGAGGTGATATAGCGCGGCCCAAGTGCGAGAAAGACCGAACTTCCGGTGATAAACGCCCCGTGCAGCGCCACGAGCCAGAGCTGTTCGCGTGCAATGGTGAACGGGTCGACAAAGGCCAATAGCACAACCGCACTGCCCAGAAACGCCACCGGCACCGCCGGAACCATCGACACGTCACGCACCCGCCGCACCGCCGTCAACGCCGCCGCAAAACTCGCCGTAAGGACAAGCGCGAGCGCATCGCCCACCCGGCTTGCCGCCTGATGTTCACCGGTGCCATAGGCCACAATCCCCAACCCGATCATCACCACCCCCATGGTGATCGCCATCCGACGGCTAATTGGCTCACCAAGGAAAATCCGGCTAAAGATCGCGGCAAAAACCGGCATTGTCGCGATGATGACCACCACGTTGGCAATACTGGTGAGGCTCACGGCGAGAACAAACAAGATGCCACTCACCGCCAACACGAGCACATAAAGCGCCCCGTGCCACCCCGTGCGCAGCGACGCGGCAATCGCCCCCGGTCCCTGCCACACAAGCACGCCAAGAAGAATCGCCATCCCCGAGGTCACTGCGCGCCAGAAGGCAATCACCAAAGGCTCTGCCTCGATCAGCCGCACAAAGAGCGAATCCGGCACCACCAGAAGCGCGCCAAACAGGGTAATCAAAAGCCCCTTGGCCTGAAGACTCATGCCCATGCCTCCGCAAGCACCGCCCTGAAAAGGATGTCTATATCTTCCTGCGTTGTGCGGTGATTGGTGATGTTAACCCGGATCGCCAACCGTCCCTTGATCCGCGTGGTCGAGGGCGCGGCGATGCCGCCTTCCTGAAGCCGAAGCACGATCTCGGCATTGAGCGCATCAAGCGCGGCGTCATCCAATCCGTCACGCAGAACTCGAAAACAACAGATGTTGAGCGTCACCGGCGCAAGGCACTCTGTCGTCGCCTCCGCCTCAACCAACCCGCCCAGATAAGCCGCCTGATCGCAATTACGCTCGGCCAATGCGCCAATCCGATTCACCCCATGCTCCACAAACGAAGCCCAGACCTTGAGCGCCCGAAACCCGCGCGACAATTCCGGGCCATAATCCACGGCCCAGCGATCCCCGGCCGCCAATCCCCGCGTCGCCCCCTCAAGGTAGTCGGGGCGCGCCGCAAAGGCGCGCCGATGATCCGCTTCGTCGCGGATCAAGACACAGCCCGCATCGTAATTCACATGCATCCATTTGTGAAAATCAAAGGCCAGCGAATCCGCCGCCTCAAGCCCCCGCAAAAGGGGCCGCAACCGCGCGCTCGCCATGCCCATAGCGCCGAACGCCCCGTCCACATGGAACCAAAGCCCCTCGTCACAGGCGATCCCGGCAAGTGTCTCCAGCGGATCAATCGCCCCCATGTTGACCGACCCCGCCGTGCCGATAAGGGCAAAGGGCTGCAATCCCGCCGCACGATCTTCGGCAATCATTGCCCGCAAGACATCGACCTGCATCCGAAACTCCGCATCCACCGGCACAAGGCGCAACGCATCGCTGCCAATCCCGAGCATATCAAAGGCTCGCGCCACACAGGCGTGGGTCTCGCTCGAACAATAGCCCACGAGCCGCGCCGCCCCGATGCCCTCCTTGCGTGTCTCAACCCCAAGCGCGCGCTCCCGCGCCGCCTTGAGCGCGATGATTGTCGCCAGCGAGGTGCCCGACACGATCAACCCGCTTGCGCCTTCGGGAAACCCCATCATCTCGCGGCACCACTCCACGACCTGCCGCTCGACATAAATCGCCCCGTGGTCGCGCCCGCCAAGATTGGCATTCATCGCCGCCGCCGCGATTTCGGCAATCATATTGCCCGGCGTGCCGCTGCCATGGACCCAGCCGAAAAACCGTGGATGGGCATTGCCAACGCCATAGGACAAGAGCGCCTCGCATCCCGCGCGCACCGCGCCAACGCCCGCGCCCTCGCGCGGCAACGGGGCGCGAAGCCCGGCTTTTTGCGCCTCAGGCAAAGGCGTCCAAACCCGCCCATTTCCCGCGCTTTGCATCTGGTCCATCGCGGCATCAAGCATCGCATGCGCTTCAGCGCGAAACGCTTCCCAATCCTCGGGATCCAACCCGCCTGTCTCTATCCGCGTCATATCCCACCCTGCCATGAAAAAGGCACCTGCCTATTCAGCAGGTGCCTCGCAACGCGTCAAGATGCGGCACCGCTCAGACGCGCCCAAGCATCCGCAACAAGGTCGTGTCTTTATCGACAAGATGATGTTTTAGCGCCCCCGCCACATGCAGCAGCGTCGCCAGAATCGTCCCCATCGCCAAAAGCCCGTGCAAGCCATACATCGCATCGGCAAGCGTCTTGCTCGGCTCAAGCGCACCGGGAATCGTCATAACCCCAAAGACATCCACAGCACGTCCCCCGAAATACGACCCAAGCAACCCACTCGCCGGGATGAGCACAACCGCCGCCAAAAGCCAGTAATGCACAACATGTGCCGCAAAACGCTGCCAGACTGGCATCGGCGCCGCATCTTCAAGGAACCCTTGCACCACACGGTACATTACACGCCACAGGCCGAAAATCAGGATAAGAACGCCAATCGCTTTGTGCGTCCCGATCAAGGCACCTTTTTCCGGTCCCGGCGCCACCCCATTCTCAAGATAAAGCCCAAACGCCAACATACCGATCATCGCAATAGCGGTGATCCAATGGTTGAAACGGGAAATACGATCATAATTGCGCCCCTGAGACATCTACCAAACTCCGTAACAAAACAGGCCATTATGGTATGATACGGAGAGAGGCGGATGTTCCGTCGAAAAATTTGAGGGCAGGCGTCTACCCTCTTTCCCCCAACCGCCGAAGCATCACCCGCAATAGGGCAACCTCTCCCTGCGTGAACTTTGCCTCCAACGTGCGGTCATAGTTCTCAGCGATCTCACGCAGGTCGCGATAGGCCGCGATCCCTGCGGGCGTAAGGCGCAACAATTCCTGACGCCGATCATCCTCTGATCGCTCTCGCGTGACGAATCGCTTCTCCACGAGCTTTTGAACCGCGCGGCTAATCTTGGTCTTATGGATATGCGCCCGCGTCACGATGCTGCTCGCCGTCATCTCACCAAAAGCCCCGAGATGGAACAACACCCGCCATTCTGTACGTAGCATTCCGTATTTGTTTTTATAGATTTGCTGGAACGCAAGACTGCTTTCCTCCGCCGCCTGATTGAGCAGATAAGGCAGGAAATTCTGGAGATCGAAGTCGTCATTTTCTATCATTTCGGCATTCCTCCTGCCTTGTTAGTTACAAAAACAACTATTACCAAGGCAACTAAATTCAGAACAGGAGCGTGAGAAATGACCAAGCACACTGTCCCGTCCCGCATGCAGATGGCCCCTTCGATTCCGGGTCCGCATGAAGGCTATATGCCCGGTTTCGGCAATGACTATGAAACCGAGGTGCTGCCCGGTGCCCTGCCGCAAGGCATGAACAGCCCGCAGAAATGCAACTATGGCCTCTATGGCGAACAGCTCTCGGGCACCGCCTTTACCGCTAACCCGCCGGAACGCACCTGGTGTTACCGCATCCGCCCTTCGGTCAAACATTCCGCCCGCTATACCAAGATCGATCTGCCCTATTGGAAATCCGCGCCCAACGTGGACCCGGACGTGACCTCGCTTGGGCAATACCGCTGGGATCCCGTGCCCCACACCGAGGAAAAGCTCACCTGGCTGACCGGTATGCGCTCCATGACCACGGCGGGCGATGTGAACACACAGGTCGGCATGGCCTCGCATGTCTACCTCGTGACGGAGTCCATGGTGGATGACTATTTCTTCTCTGCCGATTCCGAACTTCTCGTGGTGCCTCAGGAAGGCGTGCTGCGTTTCTCGACGGAACTTGGCATCATCGACCTTGAGCCCAAGGAAATCGCCATCCTGCCGCGCGGCCTCCTTTACCGGGTCGAAGTGCTCGAAGGCCCGGCACGCGGCTTTGTCTGCGAAAACTATGGCCAGAAATTCGAACTTCCCGGTCGCGGCCCCATCGGTGCCAACTGCATGGCCAACCCGCGTGATTTCAAGGCCCCCGTGGCCGCCTATGAAGACCGCGAAGTGCCTTCAACCGTGACCGTCAAATGGTGTGGCCAATTCCACAAGACCGAGATCGCCCAATCGCCCCTCGACGTGGTCGCTTGGCACGGCAACTACGCGCCGGTGAAATACGACCTGCGCACCTATTGCCCGGTCGGCGCGATCCTCTTCGACCACCCCGATCCGTCGATCTTTACCGTGCTCACCGCCCCCTCGGGCCAGCCCGGCACCGCCAATATCGACTTTGTGCTGTTCCGCGAACGTTGGATGGTGGCCGAGGATACCTTCCGCCCGCCATGGTATCACAAGAACATCATGTCCGAGCTGATGGGCAACATTTACGGCCAGTATGACGCCAAACCGCAGGGCTTTATCCCCGGCGGTATGAGCCTCCATAACATGATGATCCCGCACGGCCCCGACCGCGACGCCTTTGAGGGCGCGTCGAATTCAAACCTCGGCCCGGACAAGCTCGACAACACCATGTCATTCATGATCGAAACCCGCTTCCCACAGCATCTGACCGGATTTGCCGCAGATGAAGCGCCGTTGCAGGATGACTATATTGACTGCTGGACAAGCCTTGAGAAGAAATTCGACGGCACCCCCGGCAAGAAGTAAACTGTAGGGTGGGTTTCGAACCCACCCCCGACCAAGGAAACGTGAATGCCTCTTCTGAAATCCTGGGTGGCTTCGGCCAATAATGCCGATCACCCCTTCCCGCTCAACAACCTGCCCTATGGTGTTTTTTCGACCAACGGGACCGAGGAACGCTGCGGCGTCGCCATCGGCGATAGCATCCTCGACCTCGCCGCCGCCGAAGAGGCGGGCCTTGTCACGGTCTGCGATATCCCTGTCTTTGACGTGCCCTATTGGAACGACCTGATGGATCTCGGTTCCGAGGCATGGGACGCTCTGCGCGCCCGCCTGACCGAAATCCTTGCCGAGGGCAGCGCCGATCAGGCCGCCGCCGAACCTTTCCTCGTGCCCATGGCCGAGGCCACGCTGCATATGCCCATCGTGGTCAGCGAATACACCGACTTCTATGCAGGCCGGAACCACGCCTTCAATGTCGGCACCATGTTCCGCGGCCCGGAAAACGCGCTGCCGCCGAACTGGCTCCATATCCCGATCGGCTATAACGGGCGCGCGTCCTCCGTCGTGGTCTCGGGCACCGACATCCGCCGCCCTTGGGGGCAACTCAAATCCCCCGATCAGGAGCTTCCGGCCTTCCTGCCCTGCCGCCGCTTCGACCTCGAACTGGAAATGGGCGCCATCGTCGGCACCGCCTCGGACGGCCCGATCACCGTGCAGGAAGCCGATGACAACATCTTTGGCTATGTGCTGCTGAACGACTGGTCCGCGCGCGACATCCAAGCGTGGGAATATCAGCCCCTCGGCCCGTTTCAGGCCAAGGCGACCGCCACCTCGATTTCGCCCTGGATCATCACCAAACCAGCGCTCGAACCCTTCCGCACCGACACGCCCGCACGCGAATTCGAACTCCTTGACCACCTCAAGGATTGCGGCCCGATGCTCTATGACATCGACCTCGCGGTGACGCTTGCGCCCGAAGGCAAAGACGCGACCACCCTTGCCAAGACCAACTACAAGGAAATGTATTACTCCGCCGCACAACAGCTCGCCCACCACACCACCTCGGGCTGCCCGATGAATGTGGGCGATCTGCTCGGCTCGGGGACGATCTCCGGCGCGACGAAACCAGAACGCGGCTCGCTCCTCGAACTCTCTTGGGGCGGCAAGGAACCCATCTCTCTCGACACCGGCGAAACCCGCACCTTCCTTGAGGACGGCGACACCCTGACCCTCACCGGCGCCGCCAAGGGCGATGGTTATACCATCGGCTTCGGCACCTGCACCGGCACGGTCCTGCCCGCCCTCAAAGACCCTTACGCAAGATAAAAACAGGGTGGGGTCAAATCCCACCCCTCCCCCAATTCGTAGGGTGGGTTTCCAACCCACCAAACCGCAAAGGACAAACCCATGGCCAAAGCATTCGCTTCGCAAGGCGACATGACCGAAAAGAAAATCACGTTCGACGAAATCGGCGACGGCCTCTATGCCTTTACCGCCGAAGGCGATCCGAACTCGGGCGTCATCATCGGTGACGACTCTGTAATGATCGTCGAAGCCCAAGCCACCCCGCGCCTTGCCAACAAGGTGATTGAATGTGTGCGCTCGGTGACCGACAAACCGATCTCCCACGTAGTCCTGACCCATTATCACGCCGTGCGCGTGCTTGGCGCCTCGGCCTATGGCGCGGATCAGATCATCATGGGCGACACCGCCCGTGCTATGGTTGTGGAACGCGGTCAGGAAGACTGGGATAGTGAATTTCAACGCTTCCCGCGCCTCTTCGAAGGCCATGAATCGATCCCCGGCCTGACCTACCCGACCACCACCTTTAGCGAGGACATGACCGTCTATCTCGGCAATCGCCGTGTCGACCTGATGCATCTGGGTCGCGCCCATACAGCGGGCGACATCGTGATCCACGTGCCGGACCAGAACGTCATGTTCACCGGCGACATCGTCGAAGATCACTCTGCCTGCTACTGTGGCGACGGACACTTCAGCGACTGGGGCGACACGCTCGACAACATCGCCGCGTTTGACGTGGACGCGATTGCACCCGGCCGTGGCGGCGCATTGATCGGCAAAGACGCCGTGGAACGCGCCATCGAAAGCACCCGTGATTTCGTAGAAAGCACCTATGCACCGGCGGCCAAGGTCGCCGCACGTGGCGGTAGCCTGAAAGAAGCATGGGACGCGGTGCGCGAAAGCTGCGATCCGAAATTCGCCGATTACGCGATCTACGAACATTGCCTGCCGTTCAACGTCGCACGCGCCTATGACGAGGCCCGCGGCATCGAAACGCCCCGCATCTGGACCGCCCAGCGCGATCTCGAAATGTGGGACGCCCTGCAAGGCTGACCCTTCGGGCGTGCCTTGATCCAGATCGTGGCACCAACCCTGCGGCCATGAAAGCCTAACAAGAATACCCTCGCCGCCCACGCGGCGGGGACCAGAGGAGAATTGCCCAATCCTGGGAGGAGACACCATGTCCAAGATTTTCGAAACCCCGCTCTATCCCTACGAGCGTCACCCCGACCAAACCGCCGAGACCCCGATTCGGCGCAAGGTCGTCATCGTTGGTGCGGGGCCCATCGGCCTTGCTGCGGCCATCGACCTCGCCCAACAGGGGGTCGAGGCCATCGTGCTTGATGACAATGACAAGGTGAGCTTCGGCTCCCGCGCCATCTGTTTCGCCAAACGACCGCTGGAAATTCTCGACCGCCTCGGCGCGGGAAAACCGATGGTTGAAAAGGGCGTCGAATGGGACGTGGGCAAGGTCTTCTTTGATGACCGGCAGGTGTATGAATTCAACCTCCTCCCCGAGGACGGCCATGAATTCCCCGCCTTCATCAACCTTCAGCAATACTATTTCGAAGAATACCTCGTCCGCCGCGTTCATGAACTTCAGGACGCAGGCGCCCCGATCGAGATCCGGGGCCGCAACAAGGTTCTGAAGGTCGAAGACAAGGGCGACCATACGGTCCTGCATGTCGATACCCCCGAAGGCCCCTATGACCTTGAGGCCGACTGGCTCATCGCCTGCGACGGCGCGGGCTCTCCCATCCGCTCCATGCTCGGCCTTGATTTCGTGGGGCGTGTCTTCGAGGACAACTTCCTTATCGCCGACGTCATCATGGACGCCGATTTCCCGACCGAACGCTGGTTCTGGTTTGACCCGCCCTTCAACCGTGGCCAATCTGCCCTGCTGCACAAACAGCCCGATGGCGTCTGGCGTATCGACCTGCAACTTGGGTGGGACATCGACAAGGAAGAAGAGAAGAAACCAGAAAACGTTATCCCCCGCCTCAAGGCAATGCTGGGCGACGACGTTAAATTCGATCTCGAATGGGTCTCGATCTACACTTTCCAGTGCCGCCGCATGGAAAAATTCCGCCAGGGTCGCGTGCTCTTTGCCGGCGACGCCGCGCATCAGGTCTCGCCCTTCGGCGCACGCGGCGCCAACTCGGGTCTTCAGGATACGGATAACCTGATCTGGAAACTCAAACTGGTGATGGAAGGCAAAGCCTCCGAAAGCCTGCTCGACACTTACGACACTGAACGCGTCCATGGCGCGGATGAAAACATCCTGAACTCGTCGCGTTCCACCGATTTCATCACCCCGAAATCGGAAATGAGCCGCGTGCTGCGCGACGCCGTTCTGGACCTCTCCGAGCATTACGACTTTGCCCGCCCGCTGGTGAATTCCGGTCGCCTCTCGGTGCCCTGCACCTATGATGGCTCGCCGCTGAACTCGGCCGATGCACTCGACGGCCCCGAACGCACCCGCCCCGGCTCGCCCTGCCCGGACGTGCCGCTTAAGGATGGCTATCTTCTCCCGAAACTCGCGGACAAGTTCACCCTCCTGACCATCGACGCCGACGCGCCCGACGAGATCGAGGAAGACGGCATCACCGTTACTCGCCTCGCACTCTCGACACGCGAGGATCCGTCGCAACTTCTCAAGGACCGCTACCTCGGTGATGCGCCCTCCGGCGTCTACCTGATCCGCCCGGATCAACACGTCGCCGCGCGCCGCCCCTCCTATGACGAGAAACTCTTCCGCGCTGCCATCCGCCGCGCCACAGGCAAGGAGTAATCCCATGTCCGAGACCCTGATCCTTTCCCCAAACCTCGAACAGGCCGACGATTTCTACGCTGACCTGCTCGCCGCCCATGAGGGCCTGACCAAGGCCGAAAGCGACGCGCTCAACGCTCGCCTCGTCCTCGTGCTGGCCAACCATATTGGAAACCGCGCGATCCTGACCGAAGCACTGGCCGCTGCCGCGCCCAAACCCACGGAGGGCTGAAACCATGAAAGTCGAAAAGATCCATCACGTCGCCTATCGCTGCAAAGACGCCAAGGAAACCGTCGAGTGGTATGGCAAGATGCTCAACATGGATTTCATCCTCGCCATCGCCGAGGATCATGTGCCCTCAACCCACGAACCGGACCCTTACATGCATCTCTTCCTTGATGCGGGCGACGGCAATGTGCTCGCGTTCTTCGAACTCCCGACCAAGCCCGAAATGGGCCGCGATCCCAATACTCCGATCTGGGTTCAGCACATCGCCTTCAAGGTTAAGGACCGCGACGCGCTGATCGAATTCAAAGAGCACCTCGAAGCCAATGACGTCGAAGTGCTCGGCGTCACGGATCATTCGATCTTCCATTCGATCTATTTCTTCGATCCCAACGGCCACCGCATCGAACTGGCCTGCCCCGATCCCGAAGAAGAAGCCCTGCTCGCCCGTATGGACGAGGTCAAATGGGACATGCTTGAAGAATGGTCCCGCACCAAGCGCGCTCCCCAACACGCGGCCTGGCTGCATGCCAAGGAACTCGACAAAGACGTTTAACATCGCAATAATATTGCGGTACGTTTTCAAAGCGCCGGCCTCTCCGGGGGGCGGCGCTTTCCATCTTGAAGGACAAACCATGACCGAAACGATCCTGCACGATTACTGGCGCTCCTCGGCAAGCTACCGGGTCCGTATCGCGCTCAATCTCGCTGGGGTCGACTATCGCGCTATCTCTGTCGATCTTGTCGCCGGGGACCACAAATCGAACGGTCATACCGCCCTCAACCCCCAAGGCCTCGTCCCCGTGCTTGAGATTGATGGCCATGTCCTTACCCAATCTCTCGCCATCATCGACTATCTGAACGACACCCGTGATCTGGGCCTCCTGCCGTCCGATCCGGCGTCGGCCGCACAGGTTCGGGCACTGGCCCATTCTGTCGCCGTCGATGTGCATCCCGTCTGCAATCTCGGTGTCGTTGGCCATGTGGCACGCCTCATGCCCGATCACCCCGACGCCAAGGCCGACTGGATGCGCCACTTCATTCCGCCGGGCCTCGCCGCCTTCGAAACCCTGCTCGCCGGGTTCGAGCAATCCCCCTATTGCTGCGGTGATACTCCTTCGCTCGCCGATATCTGCCTCATGCCCCAGCTCTACAACGCGCGTCGCTGGGAAGCCGATTATGCGGCCTGCCAACGCATCCGCGCGGTCGAAGCGGCCTGCGCCAAACATCCGGCCTTTGCCGCCGCGCACCCGAACGCGGTCCAACCCCAATAAATCCACCAAGTGACGCAGCGACCCTTTTCAGGTCGCGCGCGCCTCGCCCTGTGTCTTGACCTAGAATGCTCTGGGGAGGACCGGGCATGAACCCCACTCCCTCAAATCACGGGGTTACGTTACCAAAAAATGAAATAATCATTCACATCGTAACATAATTCTTGCCACGAATCGCTTCAGGCCCTATCCCGACCATGCGGTCGGCTTATATTCAGGCCGATGAACAGGACGAAGGACACCCTACGCAATGGACGCATTCATCTGTGACGCTACTCGCACCCCCATCGGCCGCTACGGCGGCGCGTTGTCTTCGGTGCGCGCGGACGATCTCGCCGCAGCCCCCATCGCCGCCCTCATGGCGCGCAATCCTTCCGTGGATTGGGCCAGCGTCGATGATGTGATCTACGGCTCTGCCAATCAGGCAGGCGAAGACAACCGCAACGTCGCGCGCATGGCCGCGCTTCTGGCCGGTCTGCCCATCGACGTGCCGGGCACGACTGTCAACCGCCTCTGCGCCTCGGGCATGGATGCCGTCGGCATGGCCGCACGTGGCATCAAGGCAGGCGACTATGACATGGTCATCGCAGGCGGCGTCGAAAGCATGTCGCGCGCGCCCTTCGTCATGCCAAAACATACCTCGGCCTTCTCGCGCGCCAACGCGGTCTACGATACGACCATCGGCTGGCGCTTCGTGAACCCGAAGATGAAAGAGATGTATGGCATCGACTCGATGCCCCAAACGGCCGACAACGTCGCCGCTGATTACAACGTCTCGCGCGAAGATCAGGACGCTTTTGCCGCCCGCTCGCAGGCCCGCTGGGCCGCCGCGAATGAGGCTGGCCTCTTCGCCGATGAAATCACCCCCGTCGCCGTGCCCCAGCGCAAAGGCGACCCGGTCACCGTCGACACCGACGAACATCCCCGCCCCGGCACCGATGCCGCGAAACTTGGCAAGCTGCGTGGCGTGAACGGCCCTGACCTCTCGGTCACTGCGGGCAACGCTTCGGGCGTCAACGATGGCGCGGCGGCAATCCTGCTCGCCAGTGCAGACGCGGCGGAAAAGAACGGCCTCACCCCCATCGCCCGTGTCGTCGGCATGTCGGCAGCCGGTGTAGCGCCCCGCGTCATGGGCATTGGGCCAGTTCCCGCCACTCGCAAGGTGCTCGCGCGCGCCGGGCTCACCATCGAACAGATGGATGTAATAGAATTGAACGAAGCCTTCGCAAGCCAAGGCCTCGCAACCCTGCGCGAACTGGGCGTCGCAGACGATGCGCCCCATGTGAACACCAATGGCGGCGCGATCGCGCTTGGCCACCCGCTTGGCATGTCCGGTGCGCGCCTCGTGCTGACCGCCGCCTATCAGTTGCAACGCACCGGCGGGCGCTATGCGCTCTGCACCATGTGCGTCGGAGTTGGACAGGGTGCAGCCCTGATCCTTGAACGTGTGTAAGGGAGGAGACCCCAGATGTATGCACAGATGATCAAGACAGCCCACTCGGGCGTCCACAAACGCGAAGACATGACCCCCGAGGAACGTGCCTTCCAGGACAAGATCGACAACGACATCAAGATTGAACCGCGCGACTGGATGCCCGATGACTATCGCGCCACTCTGATCCGCCAGATCGGCCAGCACGCCCACTCCGAAGTTGTCGGCCAGCTCCCCGAAGGCAACTGGATCACCCGCGCCCCGACCCTTGAGCGCAAGGCGATCCTTCTCGCCAAAGTGCAGGATGAGGCCGGCCACGGGCTCTACCTTTACTCCGCCGCCGAAACCTTGGGCGAAAGCCGTGATGAACTGGTCCGCCTCCTGCATGAAGGCCGGATGAAATATTCGTCGATCTTCAACTACCCGACCCTCAACTGGGCCGATATCGGCGCGGTGGGCTGGCTTGTGGATGGCGCCGCCATCGTCAATCAGGTCGCGCTTCAGCGAACCTCTTATGGCCCCTATTCCCGCGCCATGATCCGCATCTGCAAGGAAGAAAGCTTCCACGCCCGCCAAGGCTATCATGCGATCATGAAAATGGCCTTCGGCACGCCCGAGCAGAAGAAACAGGCCCAGGACGCGGTCAACCGCCTCTGGTTCCCGGCCATCATGATGTTTGGCCCGTCCGACGCGGATTCGACACACTCGGAACAGTCGATGGCCTGGAAGATCAAAGTGAAATCCAACGATGAACTGCGCCAGCAATTCGTCGATCAGACCGTGCCGCAGATCGAATACCTCGGCCTCGACCTGCCCGATCCGGGCATCAAATGGAACGAGGAACGCGGTCACTATGATTTCTCCGATCCCGACTGGTCGGAATTCTTCGACGTCATCAAAGGCAACGGCCCCTGCAACGTGGATCGGATGAAAGACCGCGTCACCGCATGGGAAGATGGTGCTTGGGTCCGCGACGGACTTCTGGCCCATGCAGAGAAAAAAGCCGCCCGCAAAGTTGCGGCCGAATAACATTCCGAGGAGGAAACAGACATGAAAAACGAATGGCCCCTCTGGGAAGTCTTCATCCGCGGCCAGCACGGCATGAGCCACCGCCACGTCGGTTCGCTCCACGCCCCTGACGCCGACATGGCCATCAAGAACGCCCGCGACGTTTACACCCGCCGCAACGAAGGCGTATCGATCTGGGTCGTCGAGGCCCGCCACATCGCCGCTACCGCACCGGGCGACAAAGGCCCGCTTTTCGAACCCTCGGAAAGCAAGGTTTACCGTCACCCGACCTTCTTCGACATTCCGGATGAAGTGGGGCACATGTAATGACCGTCGATAAAAATCTCCTGCTGCAATTCCTGCTGCGTCAGGGCGACAATACGCTGATCCTTGGCCACCGTGTCTCGGAATGGTGTGGCCACTCGCCGGTCCTCGAAGAGGATATCGCGCTCGCCAATACTGCGCTCGACCTCATTGGCCAGACCCAGATGTGGCTCGGCTATGCCGCCGAGGTACAGGGTGAGGGCAAAACCGCCGACGACCTCGCCTTCCTGCGCGACGCTTGGGATTTCCGCAATGTGCTCCTGACCGAACTGCCCAATGGCGACTTCGGCCAGACCCTCATGCGCCAGTTCCTCTTTGACGCCTTCCAATCGGTCCTCATGGGCCGCCTGATGTCTTCGTCGGATGAAACCGTCGCCGCCATCGCCGCCAAGACCTCCAAAGAGGTCGCCTACCATGTCGAGCGTTCCGCCGATACCGTGGTCGGGCTTGGCGACGGCACCGAGGAAAGCCACGCTCGCATGCAAGCCGCGCTCGATTTCCTCTGGCCCTATGTGGGCGAGATGTTCGAGAGCGACGAAACCGACGCCGCCATGGCTGCCGCAGGCATCGCGCCCGACCCGGCCTCCTTGCGCGCCGAATACGATGCGCTGGTCGCCCGTGTTCTTGCCGAGGCCACGCTGACCCTCCCCGAGGGCCGCTATGCACACAAGGGCGGACGCACCGGTCGGATGCATACCGAACATCTCGGCCATCTGCTGGCACAGATGCAATGGCTGCAACGCGCCTATCCCGGCTGCGAGTGGTAAGCGAGACACGCCCATGACCCCGCCAAGCGTCGATCAGGTCTGGGAATGGCTCGAAACCATTCCCGACCCCGAAATCCCGGTCATCACACTGGTGGATCTCGGCATCATCCGTGATGTCGCCTTCCACGGCGAGACCTGCGTCGTGTCGGTCACCCCGACCTATTCGGGCTGCCCGGCGACCTCGATGATTAATATGGATATCGAGACCTGCCTGCGCGACCACGGCCTTGACCGGATCGAGCTCAAGCAACAGCTCAGCCCCGCCTGGACCACCGACTGGATGTCCGACAAGGCGCGCGCCGCGCTCGAAGAATACGGCATCGCCCCGCCCCAACCGGCGGGCGGCCCAACCCGCTGCCCCCATTGTGGTGGCACCCATCTCGAAAAGCTGAGCCAGTTCGGTTCGACCCCCTGCAAGGCGCAATGGCGCTGCAAGGACTGCCTCGAACCGTTTGAATATTTTAAGTGCATTTAGGGAGGAGACCCGATGGCACGTTTCCATGAACTGGAAGTCACAGACATCCACAAGACGATCCGCGACGCCGTAGTCGTGACCCTGCAACCGATCAATGGCGCGGCGTCGGAGTTTGACTTCACCCAAGGCCAATACCTGACCTTCCGCCACGATTTCGACGGCGAGGAATTGCGCCGCTCCTATTCGATCTGCGCAGGCAAAGACGAAGGTATCCTTCAGGTCGGCATCAAACGCGTCGATGGCGGCACCTTCTCGACCTGGGCCAACGAAGACCTCAAGGTCGGCGACCGGGTTGAGGCCATGCCCCCGATGGGCGGCTTCTTTACCCCGCTCGACGCGGCACAGGAAAAGCAATATCTCGGCTTTGCCGGTGGCTCGGGCATCACCCCGGTGCTCTCGCTCATCAAGACCACACTGGCGCTTGAACCCCGCTCGACCTTCACCCTCGTCTACGCCAACAAGGCCGTGAACACGATCATGTTCCGCGAAGAAATCGAGGACCTGAAGAACACCTATATGGGCCGCTTCAACGTCATCCATGTGCTCGAATCCGACGCTCAGGAAATCGACCTCTTCACCGGCCTCGTGACCGAGGAAAAATGCGCCGAACTGTTCAAGACCGGCTGGATTGACATCGACCATGTCGACACCGCCTTTATCTGCGGCCCCGAGCCAATGATGCTTGGCATTGCCTCGGCCCTGCGCACCGCAGGCCTCGATGACGCCCGGATCAAGTTCGAACTCTTCGCCTCTTCCCAACCCGGCCGCGCCAAGCGCAAAGCCGTCTCCAAGGAAGGCGACCTCGCGACACATCAGGCCACCGCCGCCATTACCCTCGACGGCGCGACCCAGACCATCACCATGTCCAAGGACATGTCGATCCTCGACGCCGCGCTCGAAAACAAGATGGACGCGCCCTATGCCTGCAAGGCCGGGGTCTGTTCGACCTGCCGCTGCCGCGTGCTCGAAGGCGAGGTCGAAATGGCCTCCAACAATGCACTCGAAGATTACGAGGTCGAAAAAGGCTACGTGCTCTCCTGCCAGGCCTTCCCGGTGACCGATACCGTCACCGTCGATTACGACCAATAATCTCTCCTCGGGGCCGGGTCATACGCCCTGCCCCGACGGAAAATTCCCCCGAGACCGGATTTCGCATTGACTCAAAGCCCTGTCTCGGGCCATTCCCCTCCCGTTCTGGTCGGGCTGTTCAGCAGCCCGTGAAAAGGGAACGAGGTGCGCCGCGTCCACGTGGCCAATCCTCGACTGCCCCCGCAACTGTAAGCGGTGAGCGACCTCGGCATATGCCACTGTTCTCCTGACATGGGGAGGATGGGAAGGCCCGAGCGAGCTTTGACCCGCAAGTCAGGAGACCTGCCAGAATGATCACCCAGTCGGGGCGCGGGGCGCGTTCAGACTACGGACCTTCCGTCGTGGTGGCACTTCACTCACCGTCACGGGAGGGCTGTGTCCTTCCTCATGACATTTTAAAATCACGGGCTCCGGCCCGAAGGAAGGACAGATCCATGAAACGGACGCTCCTGGCATCCGCCGCATTCACCGCCCTCGCAACCGCCCCAGCGTTGGCCGAAGACATCTACGACATCGGGGAAATCGTTGTCTCCGCAGGACTGACCGACGTTGATCCCGCCCGCACCGGCGCGACCGTCGAAGTCATTGAAGAAAACGAAGTGCAGGACGCCGACACCTCGCTGATCCAAACCCTCGCCCGTGAACCCGGCGTATCCTTCTCCGCCAATGGCGGCGTTGGCACCAACACCACCATCCGTATCCGTGGCCTGAGCAACAACTATGTTGGTGTGCGCTTCGACGGTATCGACGTCTCCGACCCCTCCTCGACCCAGACCGCCTTTAACTTTGGCGGCCTGACCGGCGCGGGCATTGGCCGGATCGAAATCCTCAAAGGCTCGCAATCCGCCATCCACGGCTCCGAAGCTATCGCCGGACTGATCGACATCACCTCCAAACGCCCAACCGAACTTGGTTTCTCCGGCTCGGTCGGTGGCGAAATCGGTAGCTTCAACACTCTATCAACCGACTTCAACGCCGCCTACATGAATGAGCGCGCCGAGATTTCCTTTAGCCTCTCGCGTTTTCACACCGATGGCATCTCGGCCCGCGCCAGCGATACCGAGGCGGACGGTTATGAGCAAACCATGCTGAACTTCTCGACCCGTTATGCCCTGACCGATACCGTGACGGTCGGCGCTTCGGCCCTCTGGCGCGATTACGAGGTCGACATCGACCGCTCCACCTCCGACAGCAGCGGCATCAACTACGGCACCCAGAAAGGCGTCCGCGTCTTCACCGAATTCCAGACCGGTGCCGTGACCCACGAACTGGCCTATTCGGTCTACGATACCGAACGCCTCGACCCGACCGGTTGGACAACCTACTTCTACGGCGACCGCAAACAGCTCGAATACCTTGGCTCTGTCGACCTCGGCGCCAATAGCGGCCTCGCCTTCGGTCTCGACCAGACCAAGGAAACCTTCGAACTGCCCTCCGCATCTGGCGGCACGACCACGCGCTCGGCCTTTGCCGAACTGACGCTGCAACCGACCAGCAATCTTGATCTCTCCGTCGCCCTGCGCCGGGACGATCATTCGATCTTTGGTGGCGCGACTACCGGCCGCCTCGCCGCCGTCTGGCACCTTGCCGATGACCTGCGTATCCGTGCTGTCTATGGCTCCGGTTTCCGCGCCCCATCGCTCTACGAACTCTACGGCCCCTATGGCAACGCCGCCCTTCAGCCGGAGAAAAGCCGTAGCGCAGAACTCGGCATCGAAAAGGATCTCAGCGACAAGGGATCGGTACGTGCCACCCTCTTCCGCACCAAGATCGATAACTTGATCGAGTATGACTTCGTGCTCTCGGCCTATAATCAGGTGCCCGGCACGACCGTCTCCAAAGGGATCGAACTGGCCGGGGATTATGCGATCTCCGATACCCTGTCGCTCTACGCGAACTACACCTACACCGACGCCAAAAACAACGGCGCCCGCCTCCAGCGCGTGCCCAAACATGACCTCGTGCTTGGCGCCAATGCAACCTTCGGCAACGGGTTCGCCGGCCTTGCCGAAATCCAACACGTCGCCGATGTCCTGCCGAGCCCCTACGCCCCCGCCACGCACAAAGTCGGGGATTACACGCTGCTCAACCTCGGCCTGAGCTACGCCATCAACGACAGCACCCAAGCCTACCTGCGTATCGAGAACCTTCTCGACGAAGATTATGAAACCGCCGGTGGCTATAACACGCCCGGTCGCGCTGCCTTCTTCGGGGTCCGTGCGTCCTTCTAGGATCATAACTCTGCTCGCCGCGCTGGTCCTGACCGGCGCGGCAGCATGGGCCGACGCGCCACGGCGCGTCGTCTCCCTCAATCTTTGCACCGATCAACTGGCCATGCTTCTGGCCGCCCCCGATCAGCTCAAATCCATTTCCTACATCGCCCGCGATCGCCGCGCCTCGGCCATGCCCGAGGAAGCCCTGAATTACCCGATCAACCATGGCGGCGCCGAGGAAATCTATCTCCTCAAACCCGACCTCGTCCTCGCCGGAGCCTATACCGCCCGCGCCACGGTCAACATGCTGCGCCGTCTCGACATTCCCGTGCACATCATGCGCCCCGCCCTCACCCTCGAAGAAATCCCCGAGCGCATTACCGAGATGGGCACCGTTTTGGGCCGCGAAGAGGCCGCCGCCGCCCTGCGTCAGGAATTCGAAACCGATCTCGCCGCCCTGCGCGTCACCGAAGGCCCCCGTCCCCGCGCCGCAATCTACAACGCCAATGGCTGGACCCCGGGCGAGAACTCTCTCCCAAGCCAAATCCTCAAGGCCGCAGGTTTTACCAACGTCGCCACAGACGCAGGCTTTGCCTATGGCGGGGCAATGCCGTTAGAACTACTGGTCATGGCACAGCCCGATATCATCGTTTCCGCCCCCGCCTATGACGGGCATTCCCGCGCCGAGGACATCCTCGGCCATCCGGCCCTGCGCGCCCTGCGTGGCACGGCTGCTGGTGAGAATGTCGCCGACAATACATGGATATGCGGAACGCCTCACGTGCTCGACGCCGTACGCCGCCTCTCGGATGCGCGCCGCGCCCTGGTCGGCGAGGCCGACTGATGCGTCTCTTCGCCTTTCTCCTCGCCATTGTCCTGGCCCTCTTCGCCGTCTCCCTGACCATCGGCCCCGCCGCCACCGGCGGCCTTCAAAGCCTTGCCGCCCTGTTCGATGGCTCCGATGGCCCGCTCCCCATGGTGATGCGCGAAATCCGCCTGCCCCGCGCCCTCCTCGCCGCTCTGATCGGTGGCGGGCTCGGCATGGCAGGCGCCGCGCTTCAGGGCTACCTGCGCAACCCCCTCGCCGAACCGGGCCTGGTCGGCGTGTCCGGCTCTGCCGCCTTTGGTGCGGTGCTCGCCCTCCAAACCGGCCTTGCCGCGACCGCTTCTCTCGGCCTGCCGCTGGCCGCGCTCTTCGGTGCCATGGTCGGCGTCTTCCTCGTCATCGGCCTCGCCGGGCCGCGTGGCGGGTCGCTGACACTGATCCTCGCCGGGATCGCCATTTCCGCGCTGGCCGGTGCCCTCACCTCTCTGGTGCTCAACCTCTCGCCCAACCCCTTCGCCGCCAATGACATCGTGTTCTGGATGATGGG
>JAAEZB010000003.1:33410-49083 GCA_018223085.1 Paracoccaceae bacterium | reverse complement strand
TGGCCGATCCCCGTCGAACGCCTTGTCGCCCTTGGCCGCCTGCCGCATCTCCCCATGGGCGGCAAAATTCCCGCCACCGACCGCGCCAAAATCGATGCCGCCATTGCCCATCTCGGCCTTGAAGACTTCCGCACCCGTGCCGCCTCGCGCCTTTCCGGTGGAGAACAGGCCCGCGCCCTGATCGCCCGCGCCATTGCACAAGACACGCCGCTCCTCATGGCGGACGAACCCATCGCCGGCCTCGACCCCGCACACCAGATCGCCACCATGCAGGTCTTTGCTGATCTTGCCGCCTCCGGGCGCTCAACGCTTGTGTCGCTACATGACCTCGGCCTCGCCGCGCGCCACTGCACGCGCCTGATCCTTCTTGCTGAAGGCGGCATTCTCGCCGATGGCGCGCCCGAAGATGTGCTAACCGATACCCTCATGGCCCGCGCCTTCGGCATCACCGCATGGCACGAACAGACCCCCTCCGGCCCGGTCTTCCAACCGCTCGAGGTGCTCTGATGCTCACGCTCGAACGCCCGTGGCTCACGTATGACCTCGGCGCTCCGATGCGCGTGCTGAGCTGGGCCGTGCATCGCCCCGGCTTTGTCACCGCCTCCCGCATCCTTTGGCGCGAAGTGCATGAGGACGACCTACCCCATGATGTCGATGCCGAAACCTGGCTCGCCAATGACCTCGCGGCCCGCGATGCGTCTGATGCCGTCACCTTCCTGACCTCTCGTGACCTCGCCCGCCATCATACCCATACTGCATGCATCGACGGCATCACCGCCGAGGCCGTGATTACCATCGGCCTCGCCAATGCCGAACGCATCGGTCGCCGCGAGGATTATACCGGTCGGGACTGGGGCAAGGACTGGGGCACGATCAACATCGCCCTGCGTGTCGATCATCCCCTATCGGATATCGGCCTGCTTGAGGCCATGAGCCTCGTAACCGAGGCCCGCACCGCGGCGGTGATCGACCTTGGCTATCGCCTCGGCACCGGGATCGCCACCGGCACAGGCACCGATTGCATCGCCCTCGCCGCACCGCCGGGCGATGCGAACTATGCCGGGAAACACACCGCCCTAGGCGAAGCCATCGGCAAAACCACCTACGCCGCTATCCTTGAGGGCGGACGGCAATGGCAGGTCGACGATACCGAACGACGCGCCCGCTCTGGCTAGGCCCCCTCCCGAAAACCGCACCACCGCGATGCGTACGCGATACAGACGCGATGCATATGTGCGATTTAGAGCGCCTCAAGCCCGCCTAGCGTCAGGTCTGCGACAAGCGCCGCATAGGATTCCCGCGCCTCGCTCCCGGCACCCGTGTTCCACATGTAATACCAGTTGAGCATCCCAAAGACCGACATGGTGGCCGCCCGAAGCTTATCACCCTGCCCTTCGAATACCTTCGGGGCTGCGGCCTTGATGATCCCCTCAACAAAGCCCACCAACTCTCGCTGATACCCACGCAAAAGACGCTGCTGATCTTCTGGCAGGGCCGACATGGCACCGATCTGAACCTGATGCTCATAATCGGCGCCCTGATAGGCCAATAGCACTTCTGCCACCACGCGACGCAACCGCTTCTCAGCGGACAAGTCACTGATATCAATATGACAAATTCGGTCTCTCAACTCGCGTAGATACGTATCAAGAAGATCGAACAACAGCGCATCCTTACTGTCGTAATAGTGGTAGATATTGGCCTTGGAGATGCCGCACTCCCGCGCCAGCATCGCCATGGACGCACGATCAAACCCCTGCGTGGCAAAGACTTTCGCCGCGCTTTTCAGGATTTGATCGCGCTTCTGATCGTGATCTTTTGCTATCGTCCGGGCCAAATCTTACTCCTTGTCCCGGTTGTCGATGACACGTACCGCCTTGCCTTGCGACCGCGCCACCTCGCCGGGATCACCAACGATAACCTCGGTCGAAACACCGACCATGTCCTTGATATGCTTGGTCAACATCCGCGCCGCCGCCGTCTTCGACAAGCTATCCGCCGCATCCGCATTCGCCTCCACATAGACCCGCATCGCGTCCATCCGACCGGACTTGTAAAGCTCGATCTGGAAGTACGGCGCAAGGCCGCCGGTCGCCATGACCTGCTCTTCGATCTGGGTCGGGAAGACGTTGACGCCACGCAAAATAATCATGTCATCACTGCGCCCGGTGATCTTCTCCATCCGCCGCATCGACCGCGCCGACCCCGGCAAAAGCCGCGTCAGATCCCGCGTGCGATAGCGGATCATCGGCATCCCTTCTTTGGTCAGCGTGGTAAACACCAATTCGCCCTCTTCCCCGTCTTCCACAACTTCGCCAGTCGCCGGGTTGATGATCTCCGGATAGAAATGATCCTCCCAGATATGCAACCCGTCCTTGGTCTCGACGCATTCATTCGCCACGCCCGGCCCGATGATTTCAGAAAGGCCATAAATATCAACGGCGTGCATGTCAAAGGCGTCTTCAACCTCCTTGCGCATGGCGTTGGTCCAGGGCTCCGCCCCAAAGACCCCAACAGACAACGAGGACTCGCGCGGATCAAGCCCCGCCTTGTGAAATCCTTCAAGGATGTTGAGCATGTAGGACGGCGTGACCATGATCCCGTCGGGGGTGAAATCCTGAATAAGGCCAACCTGCTTCTCGGTCTGCCCGCCACCCATCGGCACCACAGTCGCCCCAAGGCGCTCGATCCCGTAATGCGCCCCAAGGCCCCCGGTGAACAGGCCATAACCGTAGGCGTTGTGCACCGTGTCACCTGCCCGAAGGCCCGAGGCCCGTAGGCTGCGCGCCAAAACATCCGCCCACATTGAGATGTCATTGGCGGTATAGCCAACAACTGTCGGCTTGCCCGTCGTGCCCGACGAGGCATGCAGTCGCACGATCTGCTCACGCGGCACAGCAAAGAGGCCAAACGGATAGTTTTCACGCAGGTCGTTCTTGTAGGTGAACGGGAATTTCGCGAGATCTTTCAGCTCTTTAAGGTCATCAGGATGCACCCCTGCCTCGTCGAAACGCTGCCGATACATCGGCACGTTTTCATAGGCATGGCGCAGCGACCACTTGAGACGCTCAAGCTGCAGATTGCGGATTTCATCAACCGATGCGATCTCGATCGGGTCAAGGTCTGCCTTGTTCGGGCTCAGGTCTTTCATGTCGTCCTCCTCGACAACTTATTCGTCAAAAAGCGTGCCTTTGATCGCGCGGGAAAATCCCCGGAATTCCGCGATCACGGCACCGCTTTGATTGGTTACTTTCACATCATAAATCCCGCTGCGCCCGGTGAGGCTCAGCTCTGTTGCCGTCGCCGTCAGGCGGTCCCCCAACCGCCCCGGCGCGGTGTAGCTGATGACATTGTGCTGGGCGACAGTCGACTGATTGCGGCTATTGCAGGCAAAGGCAAAGGCGCTATCGGCAAGCATGAAGGTCACGCCTCCATGGCAAATGCCATGCCCATTGCAATGCTGCTGCTCGACCGTCAATTCGAGCACAGCTTGCCCCTCATCGACCGATGCAATCTCAAACCCGGCCCATTGCGAGGCATGGTCATCGGCCCACATGGCAGCTGCTGATTTCTCGGCGCGTTCCTTCGGGGTCATACTCATTCTCCCTTGAATACCGGGGCGCGTTTTTCAAGGAAGGCCGCGACGCCCTCCGCATAATCCGCACTCTCACCACAGGTTTTCATCGCGTCGGCTTCCATCTCAAGATGATTTTCGAGCGTATCGACCGCCGCTGCCTGAATGCACATCTTGCTAAGCCCAAGGCCGAGCGTCGGACCGCTGGCAAGCCGGGCTGTCAGAGCACGCGCCTCTTCCATAAGGGCCTCATCCGGCAATGCCTTCCAAATCAGCCCCCAATCCTCGGCCTTCTGCGCCGTGATCGGTTCTGCCGTGAAGGCAAGGCCCTTGGCCCGCGCCTCGCCAAGAAGGCGCGGCAAATGCCAGCTTCCGCCCGTGTCGGGGATAAGACCGACCTTTGAAAAGGACTGAATAAACTTGGCGCTCTCGGCCGCCAGAACCATGTCGCAGGCCAGTGCAATATTTGCCCCCGCCCCGGCAGCAACGCCGTTCACCGCGCAAATCACCGGAAATTCCAGCGACCGGATCAACCGCACCAACGGCGCATAGAAGGTCCGTACCGTATGGCCAAGATCCGGCGCACCTTTCGACGGGTCGCGATCCCCAAGATCCTGCCCGGCGCAAAAGCCCCGCCCTGCCCCGGTCAGTAGAATCGCCCGCGCGCCATTGTCCCGCGCGGCCTCGATTGCGGCGCGCAGCGCACCATGCATCTCGTCATTGAACGAATTAAGCCGGTCCGGTCGGTTGAGCGTAATCTCAACCCAGTTCCCATGCTCTTCGATACGTATTGTTTCGCTCACACCGTCCTCCCACAGCAATGATCTGCGACTCATCTTGCATAAACCGAACGGTTGGTCAATAAATAGCCTCACCCATTCACGACCGGCTTTTCCGGAGGAGAAAGACGATGACCCTTGAGCAGATTTCGAGCTTTGCAGCCGGGCAATGGATTGCCCCCGGCGCTGGCGCCCGCACCATCCATAGCGCCATTACCGGCGCCCCGATCGCTTCGGCGGGCAATGACGCACTGGACGTGCAGGCGATGCTTGACCACGCCCGCAACGTCGGTGGCCCGGCCCTGCGCGCCCTCGGGTTTCATGATCGCGCCCGGATGCTCAAGGCCCTCGCCATGCATCTCGGCCAGAACAAACAGGCGCTTTACGACCTGTCCTTCAACACCGGCGCGACCCAGAAAGACCACCTGATCGACATCGACGGCGGTGTCGGCACGCTCTTCGTTTTCGCCTCCAAGGGGCGGCGTGAACTGCCCGACGGCAAGATCTATGTCGATGGTGAAATCGAACAACTTTCCCGCAACGGCACCTTCCTTGGTCAGCATATCTGCACCCCCCTTCATGGCGTCGCGGTACATATCAACGCCTTCAACTTCCCCGTCTGGGGGATGCTCGAAAAACTCGCCCCGACGCTCCTTGCCGGGGTGCCCGCCATCGTCAAACCGGCCACCAACTCGTGCTACGTGACCGAACTCGCCGTGAAACTCATGCTCGATTCGGGCATCCTGCCCGAGGGCGCGCTGCAACTGGTCTCGGGCGGTCTCGGCGACATGCTCGACCGGATGACCTGCCAGGACGTGGTCAGCTTTACCGGCTCCGCCAGCACCGCGCTCAAACTGCGTGCCAATCCGCATATTCTTGAAAACTCGGTCCGTTTTGTCGCTGAGCAGGATAGCCTCAATGCCTCGATCCTTGGCCCCGATGCCACTCCGGGCACACCGGAATTCGATCTCTTCGTCAAAGAGGTGCAAAACGAGATGACCACCAAGGCGGGCCAGAAATGCACCGCCATCCGCCGCATTATCGCACCGGAAAATACCGTTCAGGCGGTGATCGACGCCCTATCGGCACGTCTGGCCAAGACGACCATCGGCGATCCGCGCCTTGAAAGCACCCGCATGGGCGCACTGGTCTCTCTGGATCAGAAACGCGACGTACTCGCCAAGGCGGCATTGATCGCTGAAGACGCCGAACGCGTCTATGGCGATCCCGAGAACTTCACTGTCGAAGGTGCCGATGCCGAGGCTGGTGCCTTCCTGCCGCCGATGTTGTTCCACTGCGCCGACCCCGACCGCGCCACCCACGTACACAATACGGAAGCGTTTGGCCCTGTCTCGACCATCATGGGCTACCGTGATCTCGACCATGCTATCGCGCTGGCCAATCGCGGCGAAGGCTCGCTCGTCGCCTCGGTTATCACCCACGATCCGTCGGTAGCCCGCGAAGTCGCCCTTGGTGCCGGCGCCTTCCATGGTCGCCTCTATTTCAACAACCGCGATTCGATGAAGGAATCGACGGGCCATGGCTCGCCTCTGCCGCATATGGTCCATGGCGGCCCCGGTCGTGCGGGCGGCGGCGAGGAAATGGGCGGCGTGCGCGGCGTCATGCATTACATGCAACGCACCGCGATCCAAGGCTCGCCCGATATCCTCTCGGCCATCGGCGAGGTCTGGGTGCCCGAGGCACAGGAGGTCACGGCCCCGGCCCATCCCTTCACCCGCCGGTTCCACGATCTCTCCATCGGCGAGACGATCCACACCGATCCCCGCACCGTCACCATGGAAGACATCGAACATTTCGCCGACTTCACCGGCGATACCTTCTATGCCCACATGGACGAAGACGCCGCCAAACGGAACCCGTTCTTCCCGGGCCGCGTGGCGCATGGCTATCTGCTGCTGTCCTTTGCCGCGGGCCTTTTCGTCGAACCCAACGAAGGCCCGGTCCTCGCCAATACCGGCCTCGACGGGCTGCGCTTCATGAAACCGGTTTCGGCAGGCGACTCGATCAAGGTCCGCCTCACGGTCAAGAAAAAGACCCGCCGCAACGATGAATACGGCGAGGTGCGCTGGCACGTGACCCTGACCAACCAAGACGACGAAAAAGTCGCAGAGTATGAACTCCTGACCATGAACGCCTACTAAAAACTCCTGCGGTGCCCTTGTTGATGCAAGGGCGCCGCATGGTCAAAGCCCGCGACGCCATTTATAAAGGGGCACATGCGCGACACCCCCCAAACATGGTTCGACAAGAGCCTCGAAATCCTGACCTACAATCGCAATCAGATGGTCTGGTCCATTCTGGTGACGATCTTTGGTGATCTCGCCCGGCGCCCCGGCGATCAGATCAGCGGGGCCCTCCTGTCGCGCCTGACCGATCCGATGGGTATCAAACCCGAAGCCATGCGCGTCGCCCTGCACCGGCTCCGCAACGACGGTTGGATCACCTCCGAACGTCAGGGCCGCACCAGCCGCTATAGTCTGACCCCCCATGGCCTGACCGAAAGCGACGCGGCAAGCCCGCGCATCTATGCCGAATCCTCTGCCGCCCCGGATGCCTCATGGCATCTTCTGATAGGCGAGCCCGCCTCGGCGGCACAGCGCGGCGAAGCTGATAAGCTCTGGCGTGGGCGCGGCTATATTGTTGTCGGTCCCGGAACCTATCTCGGCCGCGGCGCGCCCCCCTCGGAGAGCGCAAACTTCCTCGTGATGTCAGCCCCCCCCGCGCATGTGCCCAACTGGCTGCGCAACAAGATTGGTACACCCGACCTCGCCGCCGCCTATCGCGCGTTGGAGGACGCGCTCGACCGCGCCTTGCCACTCCTGCAAAACGCTCCACATATGACTCCGATTGAAGCGGCAATCCTGCGTGTAGTGATCGTGCACAATTGGCGCCGCGCGCTTCTCGCCCATCCCGATCTGCCCGAAATGGTCTTTCCTGAAAACTGGCGCGGTACAGCCTGCCGGAAAAAGGTCATGGAGGCGCTTGCCATCCTGCCGCGCCCTTCCCCTGAGATGCTTGAAAAAGCGGTCAATACCGCCTAGCCGCGATCACCCTCGCCAAAGTCAAGCTCTGTCAATTCGCCCAAAAGGTCGATCAGAACCTCATGGCGTTCCTCGCCAAGGCGCTCGCGCAAATCCGAAAGGATGCGGCGGCTCGTGTCCATATTGGCGTTGATAATGTCTCGCCCGGCCTCGGTGACTTCGATCACCTGACGACGACGGTCATATTCATCCCGGCGCCGCGTCACCAATCCCTTTTCCTCAAGCTTCTGAAGAATCCGTGTCAGGCTCGGCAAAAGCAACACCGCCCGCGACGCAATGGTCGTCGGATCAAGCGGCCCTTCCTCGTCAAGAACGCGCAACACGCGCCATTGCTGCTCGGTCACGCCCGCATCAGCCAGCATGCCACGGATCGGCATCATGACGCGCTCACGCGCGCGCAGGAGAGCAATCGGCAAGGATCGGTTCGTTAGGGGCTTGGATCGTGTCATTGTCATGCGGTATTCATGCACCGCACGCCCCCGCAGGGCAACAGAAATTGGATATGTCGGCCCCGGTCGCGATCAACCGCCGCACCCTATGGCGCCGATCTAGCCCGCCGCAGCAGGAGAACCCCGATGAAATGGAGCGAATTCGCCATCTGGGGCGCCCGGATTTCCGACTGGGCGCGCAATTATCACGAGTCTCTGCGCGACCGCCCTGTCCGGGCCCAGACCGCCCCCGGCGATATCCTCGCCCAACTCCCCGCCAGCCCGCCACAAAAAGGCGGCGACATGGAAGAAGTCTTTGCCGATTTCGAACGTATCGTCATGCCCGGCCTGACCCACTGGCAACACCCCCGCTTCTTTGCCTATTTCCCTGCCAATGCGACCCCGCCCTCGATGCTGGCCGACTACCTCGCCACGGTGATCGCCCCGCAATGCATGCTCTGGCAGACCTCTCCGGCAGCAACGGAAATGGAAACCCGCATGCTCGAATGGCTGCGGGACGGGATCGGCCTTGCGCCACATTTCTCAGGCGTCATTCAGGACAGCGCCTCAACCGCAACGCTCGCCGCCGTGCTGACCATGCGCGAGCGCGCCCTCGACTGGCAGGGCAACGAACAGGGCCTCGCCGGGCTGGAAACGCTGCGGGTCTATTGCTCGAACGAAGTCCATACCTCCATTGACCGTGCCATCTGGATTTCCGGTATTGGCGCGGCAAACTTGCGCCGCATTCCGACCACCGGCCCGACCCGCGCCATGGACGTAGCGGCCCTTGACGCCGCCATCGCCGAAGACATTGCCGCCGGTCTCAAACCCGCCGGGATCATCGCCTGCGTCGGCGGAACCGGCACTGGCGCCTGCGATAACATCTCGGCAACCTGCGACGTGGCCGCCAAATACGGCCTCTATACCCATGTGGACGCCGCATGGGCCGGGGCGGCCATGATCTGCCCCGAATTCCGCCCCCTCTGGGACGGCGTCGACAAGGCCGACTCGGTCGTCTTCAACCCGCATAAATGGTTGGGTATGCAGTTCGACTGCTCCGCCCATTTCGTCCGCAACCCCGAAGATCTCGTGCGCACGCTGGCGATCAAACCCGAGTACCTCAAAACCCACGGCCACGACGGGATCATCAACTATTCCGAATGGTCCGTCCCCCTTGGCCGCCGCTTCCGAGCGCTGAAAATCTGGTTTGTGCTGCGCACATACGGTCTCGAAGGGTTGCAGGAGATGATCCGCAATCACGTGGCATGGGCCGAAGAGCTTCACACCCGCCTCGCTGCTGAGCCCGATTTCGAGATCATTACCGCGCCCGTCCTGTCGCTTTTTACCTTCCGCTATACCCCTGAAAACGCGGGCGACCTCGACGCGCTAAACCAACGGCTCGTGGACGCGATCAACGATGATGGGCGCATCTACCTGACCCAGACGCGGGTCAATGATGCTCTCGTAATCCGCTTTCAGGCCGGGCAGGCCGAAGCCACCCGCGAGGACGTGGCCCTCGCCTTTGACGTCATCTGCGAGATCGCCCGTAACATGCCCTGACGCTCTTCGAAAAAGGGCAGATCGGACATAGGTATTTTCACTCAATTGACCGATCTACCCCCCTCCTCCTACTGTTTTGACAATGCAGAAAGGGCTCAAACGGCCCTGGCATAAGGGAGGAATTCAAATGAAAAAGATGCTGCTCGGCAGCATGGTCTCGGCGCTTGCCCTGACCAGCGCGGCCTTCGCCGATATCACCATTGCCCATGTCTATGGCAAAACCGGCCCCTACGAGGCCTACGCCAAACAGAGCCATGACGGCCTCATGCTCGGTCTCGAATATGCGACCGGCGGCACCATGGAAATCAACGGCGAAAAAATCGTCGTGATCGAAAAAGACACCCAGCTCAAACCCGACAACGGCAAGGCCCTCCTCGAAGAGGCCTATGGCGATGATGAGGTCGACCTCGCCATCGGTCCGGTAAGCTCAGGCGTGGCGCTCGCCATGCTGCCCGTCGCGGAAGAATACGAAAAAATCCTGATCGTTGAACCGGCCGTGGCCGACTCGATCACTGGAGCGAACTGGAACCGCTACATCTTCCGCACCGGTCGCAACTCCTCACAGGACGCCGTCTCCAACGCCATCGCACTGGCCGGTGAAAACGTCCATATCGCCACTCTGGCACAGGACTATGCCTTTGGCCGCGACGGCATCGCCGCCTTCAAGGAAGCGCTCGAAAGCGTCGGCTCGGGTGTGGCGCATGAGGAATACGCCCCGACCGACACCACCGACTTCACCGCCGCAGCCGAGCGCATCTTCAATGCAATGAAAGATCTCGAAGGCCGCAAAAAGCTCTTCATCATCTGGGCCGGTGGCGGCAACCCGATGGGCAAGATCAACGCCATGGATCCGTCCCGCTTTGGCATCGAGATTGCCACCGGCGGCAACATCCTCGCCGCGATGAAGGCCTACAAGGATTTCCCGGGAATGGAAGGCGCGACCTACTATTACTATGAAATCCCCCAGAACCCGGTGAATGACTGGCTCGTCAAAACCCATTTTGAGCGTTTCGACTCTCCGCCGGACTTCTTCACTGCGGGCGGCATGTCGGCCGGCATCGCAGCCGTCGAAGCCATCAAGAAAGCGGGTGGCACCGACACCGAAGACCTAATCGAAGCCATGGAAGGCATGGAATGGGAGACCCCCAAAGGCACCATGAAGTTCCGCGCCGAGGATCATCAGGCGATGCAGTCCATGTATCACTTCAAGATCAAGGTCGAGGACGATGTGGAATGGGCCGTGCCGGAGCTGGTGCGTGAACTGACCATCCACGATCTGCCGATCCCGGTTCGCAATAAATAAACCCTGCGAAATCACGGCCCGGCGGCATCTCACGCCGCCGGGCCGTCCTTTTCCCGCACGCGGAAACCAAGACCCATGTCTCATCCCATCCTCGAAACCCGTGATCTGACCGTGCGCTTTGGCGGCCATGTGGCGGTGGATCATATTTCCTGCACCTTCCGCACTGGCGAGTTGACCGCCATCGTCGGCCCCAACGGTGCAGGCAAGACCACCTATTTCAACCTGATCTCGGGCCAGATCCCCGCCTCTGAAGGCTCGGTGATCCTCAATGGCCGTGACATCTCGCGCCAATCCGTCGCCCAGCGCACCCACAACGGTATCGGCCGCGCCTTTCAGCTCACCAATCTCTTTCCAAATCTCAACGTGTTGGAAAATGTGCGCCTCGTCGTCCAATCCAAAGCAGGACGAGGCTTCAACATGCTGTCCATGGCCTCAAGCCATGACGACCTCACCATTCCCGCCCTCGAAATCCTCGAACGCGTCCGCCTGACCGATCAGGCCGACCAGATCGTTTCCGAGCTTTCCCATGGCGACCAACGCAAGCTTGAGGTCGCGCTTCTCATCGCGCTTGATCCGCTTGTCTATATGTTCGACGAACCCACCGCCGGGATGAGCGTCGACGAGGCCCCCGTGGTCCTCGACCTCATCGCCGACCTAAAACACCGCAAGGACCGCTCCATTCTCCTTGTCGAACACAAGATGGACGTGATCCGCACCCTCGCCGACCGCATTATCGTTCTTCACAACGGTGCGCTTGCCGCCGATGGGGATCCTGCCGAAGTGATCGCCTCTGACGTGGTGCAAGAGGCCTATATGGGCAAGGAGCTGACCAATGTCTGATCCGATCCTCACGCTTTCAGGCGTCAAAACCAACATCGCTCAGTATCACATTCTGCAAGGCGTCGATCTCTCCGTGCCGCGCGGACAGGTAACCATGCTTCTGGGGCGCAATGGCGTCGGCAAGACAACGACCCTGCGCACCATCATCGGCCACTGGCGCGCCCACGAGGGTTCGATCCTTTTTGACGGCGAAGACATCTCACGCCTGCCGACACCTGCCATCGCACGGCTCGGCATCGGCTTTGTCCCCGAGGACATGGGCATCTTTGCCGACCTCACCGTCGAAGAAAACATGATCCTCGCTGCCGTCTCCGGCCCGATCAATAGCGCCCGCCTCGATTGGCTCTTTACCGTCTTCCCCGCGCTCAAGACCTTCTGGAAGAAGGACGCAGGCACGCTCTCAGGTGGACAGAAACAGATGCTCACCATCGCGCGCGCCATGATCGAAGAGCGCCGCCTCTACCTCATCGACGAGCCGACCAAAGGCCTCGCGCCCGCGATCATCTCGACCATGGCACGCGCCCTGCGCGAGTTGAAAGACCAAGGTGCCTCGATCCTCCTCGTGGAGCAGAACTTCTCCGTCGCGCGCGCCTTGGGCGATAGCGCCAACGTCATGGACGATGGCCGCATGACATGGTCCGGCGAGATGCAGGAACTCGCGACCAACGCCGACCTACAGGAACGCCTCATGGGCCTCAGCCTGGAGGCCCACCAATGATGTCTCCGGCCCGCCCCACTGCCCTTAACCGACAGGAGCCCCGCCCATGAGCGCCGCCCCCGATCACTCCCCGACCATGGCCCAGGCGAGTCTCTCGCAACGCCTCGCACCATACGCCCCCGTCTTGCTCGTCTTTGCACTTATGGCCTTCGGGCTCATTGCCATCCCCTCCACATCAAGCTGGTTGACCCTAACGGTCTCCGGCCTTGCGATGGGAATGATGATCTTCATCATGGCTTCCGGCCTGACCCTCGTCTTTGGCCTCATGGATGTCATCAACTTCGGCCACGGCGCGTTCGTTTCCGTCGGAGCCTTTGTCGGTGTGTCCTTGCTGCTCCTACTGGAGAACATGACCGGCGCGCCGTCTCTGGCGCTCAACCTTACCGCCATGATGGTCGCCATCATCGGCGCCATGGCGGCGACCGCCCTCATGGGCTGGGCCTTTGAAAAGGTGATCGTCAAACCCGTCTACGGCCACCACCTCAAACAAATCCTCGTGACCATGGGCGGCCTGATCGTCGTCGAACAGCTTATCATCGTTCTTTGGGGTCCTGAAGAAATCTACATCACCCGCCCCGAGGCCCTCAAAGGCGCCGTGACCTTCTTTGGTGCCGCACTCGAAAAATACCGCCTCGTCGCCGTCGGCATCGGTGCAGTCGTCTTCCTCGCCATGCGCTGGATCCTGCGCCGCACCAAGATCGGCCTGATCGTTCGCGCTGGTGTCGAAAATGGTGAAATGGTCGAGGCTCTGGGCTATCGCCTCCGCCTTGTGTTCGTTGGCGTCTTCCTCGCGGGCTCTGCGCTGGCCGGTCTCGGCGGCGTCCTTTGGGGCCTCTATCAGGAAGTCATCACCGCCCACATGGGCAACCAATCCATGATCCTGATCTTCATCGTGGTGATTATCGGTGGCCTCGGTTCGGTCGAAGGCTGCTTTATCGGTGCTCTCCTCGTGGGCCTCTTGCAAAACTACGTGGCCTTTCTCGAACCCAAAGTCGCCCTGATCTCCAATATCGGCCTGATGGTGGCGATCCTAATGTGGCGTCCCATGGGCATGATCCCCGTGGTTAAGGCCAAGTGAGGAAAGACTGATGCTGACCAAACTCCTCTCCGGCGACATGCCCCGCAGCCCCCTCCTCGCGTTGATCCTCATCGCGATCCTGATCGGGCTCGCCTTCGCACCCTTCCTCTTTCCCGGCGTGCGCTCCATCGACACCGCAGCCCGCATCTGCGTCTTTATCGTGCTCGTGGCATCTTATGACCTGATGCTCGGCTATGGCGGCATCGTGAGTTTTGCCCACACGATGTTCTTTGGCCTCGGTGCCTATGGCGTCGCGCTGGCCTCAACCCATATGGGCCGCGGCTTTGACGCGCTCTTTGTCGGTGCGCTTTCCGGCGCGCTTCTGGCCGCGCTTCTCGCCTTTGTCATCGGCCTCTTTTCGCTTCGGGTCCGCGCCATCTTCTTTGCCATGATTACGCTCGCCGTCGCCTCCGCCGTGGCCGTGCTCGTCTCCCAGCTTTCCGGCCTCACAGGCGGCGAAGACGGGCTTTCTTA
This sequence comes from Paracoccaceae bacterium, assembly GCA_018223085.1. GTDB lineage: Bacteria > Pseudomonadota > Alphaproteobacteria > Rhodobacterales > Rhodobacteraceae > Shimia. Next base: position 35,267 of record JAAEZB010000003.1, on the reverse strand, counting down.
CAAGATCCCGCGCGAACTCGGCCCCGCCTTCAAATTCGCCGACGGCTCGCTCTTCGGGGTCAAGATGAACGGCAAGCTGCTCAAATATTACCTCATCTTCGGCTCCTGCCTTGCGCTCTTCCTCCTGATGCTACGTATCGTCCATTCGCCCTTTGGCCGCGTCCTCCTCGCCATCCGCGAGAACGACTTTCGCGCCGAGGCCATCGGCTATCGTGTGGTGCATTACCGCGTCGCCGCGACCTGCCTCTCGGCCTTTATCGCTGCCCTAGCTGGGGCGCTCTATGCGATCTGGCTGCGCTACGTCGGTCCCGATACCTCGCTCTCGATGGAGATTATGATCGACATCCTGCTGATGGTGGTGATCGGCGGCATGGGAACGATGTATGGCGCAGTAATCGGCGCAACGCTCTTCATCCTCGCCCAGAATTACCTGCAAAACCTCATGGGTTCCGCCGCAAGCGCCGTCGAAGGCCTGCCACTCCTGCCCGATCTGCTTAACCCCGACCGCTGGCTCCTCTGGCTCGGTGTCTTGTTCATCCTCTCGGTCTATTTCTTCCCGACTGGCATCGTCGGACGGCTACGTAGCGGAAAGTAGCCCTCTATCTTGCTCTGAACATACCCGCCAGAGTCCCTTGCCTTCCGCCGCCACATACGATCATGTCGCGGCGGAAGGAGACCGAATGTGCGCCCAGACCTGATCCTGTTGTGCTTTGCCTATGTGCTAAGCCAGTTCTTCCGTGCCTTCCTCGCCGTACTGACCCAAACGCTTGAAGCCGACATCGGGACGACACCCGAGGATCTCGCCTTTGCTTCCGGCATCTGGTTTCTGGTCTTTGCGGCCATGCAAATCCCTGTTGGTGCCGCACTCGACAAGATCGGCCCGCGCCGGACTGCGGCATCCCTGCTCCTTGTCGGCGGCGGCGGCGGCGCGCTCCTGTTCTCGGTCGCGACAACCCCGGCCCATGTCACCCTTGCCATGGCGCTGATCGGCGTAGGATGTTCGCCCGTTTTGATGGCCTCCTACTATATCTTCGCCACAACCTATCCGCCCGCGCGCTTTGCAACGCTCGCAGCCCTAATGCTCGGAGTTGGCACCGTGGGCAATCTCGTCGCCTCCTACCCGATGGCCTTGGCCAGTGAATGGATCGGCTGGCGTATGTCCCTCGTGGGCCTCGCCGCACTCTCGGCGCTTACTGCCGTTGGCCTCTATATCCTGATCCGCGATCCCGAACGGGATGCTGCGGCTCAGAAAGGTTCGCTCTTCGACCTTCTGAAAATCCGCGCCCTGTGGTTCATCTTCCCGGTGATGTTCGTCAACTACATGGCCGCTGCTGGCATTCGCGGCCTCTGGATCGGGCCATACCTGTCGGACATCTTCGCCATGTCCACCGGCCAGATCGGCACCGCCTCGCTCGTCATGGGGTTGGCGATGATCTTCGGCACGCTGGCCTATGGCCCCGCCGACCGCCTGTTCAAAACTCGTAAATGGGTCGTGCTTGGCGGTAACCTGATCGCCGCCATTGCACTCTTCAGCCTCGCCGCCGCCCTCTCAACCTCTGCCTGGCTCTCTGTCTTCCTGATGGCAGCGATCGGATTCTTCGGAGCATCCTTCCCCGTCATCATCGCCCATGCCCGAAGTTTCTTTCCCCCGCATCTGACCGGGCGCGGTGTGACGCTGCTCAACCTTTTTGGCATCGGCGGTGTCGGCATCATGCAATTCGTCTCCGGACGGTTGCACACATCACTCTCCGCCACGGACCCCGCCCTCGCCTACCAGAGCCTCTTTGCCCTCTTCGGTGCATTGATTCTCTGCGGCCTTGCGGTCTATCTCTTCTCTCAGGACCGCACCGACTAGAG
>JAAEZB010000003.1:22400-33132 GCA_018223085.1 Paracoccaceae bacterium | reverse complement strand
GTCTTTACCTCGTCATCGCCGCGCAAACGCGGTGGCCTGACCAACTGGATGACCCGTCGCTGCGACGCGCTCGTCGCCACAACCCCGATCAACGCCACCGTGATGCCCGGCACGCCCCGGATTATCCCGCACGGCGTCAATACCGATACCTTTTCCCCCGGCCCCGCCCATGACTACGGCACCGGCACACAAAAACTCATCGGCTGCTTTGGTCGCGTGCGCCCCATGAAAGGCACGCATCACTTTGTCGAGGCCATGTGCCGCCTCCTGCCCGACCACCCCGGATACACCGCGATCATCATGGGTCTGATTACCCCGGACAACGCCGAATACGGCGATCGTCTGCGCGCCCGCATCCGTCAGGCCGGCCTTGAAGACCGCATCCTCTTCAAGGACGAACTTCCCCTGACCGAAATGCCCGCCGCCTATCGCGCGCTGTCGCTCTATGTCACGCCTTCGCGCCTCGAAGGCTTTGGCCTGACCCCGCTTGAGGCCCTCTCAACCGGCGTGCCCGTGGTCGCGACAGACGTAGGCGCGTTTCGCGATTTCGTCTCGCAGGACTGTGGCGAGATTGTCGCCGCCGACGATCCCGATGCCCTCACCGCTGCCATCACGGCTATGCTTTCACGCGACCTGCCCGCCATGGGCAACGCCGGACGCGCCCGCGTGATCGACCAATTCGGCCTCTCCCGCGAGGCCGACGCCCTTGTCGCCCTTTACCGCGAGCTTCTCGCCGAGTCCTGAGCGCTATCGCGCCCTGAAATGACCCCCATCACGAAAATCACGCGCTTTGCCCTTTTTTCTGTGGGGAATCGACGCTATGAGAGCGCGTCTAAAACTTTGGAGAGACACAATGGGTTATCGCGTCGTTGTCGCAGGCGCCACGGGCAATGTGGGCCGCGAAATGCTGAACATTCTGGCTGAACGCCAGTTCCCGGTGGATGAAATCGCCGCTCTTGCCAGCCGCCGTTCGCTCGGCACCGAGGTCACGTTCGGCGACAAGACCCTCAAGACCCAGGACATCGAACAGTTCGACTTCTCGGGCTGGGACATGGCTCTCTTCGCCATCGGCTCGGACGCGACCAAGAAATACGCCCCCATCGCAGCGGCCGCAGGCTGTGTGGTGATCGACAACTCGTCGCTCTACCGCTACGACCCCGATGTGCCGCTCATCGTGCCGGAATGTAACGCCGACGCGATCCATGGCTATTCCAAGAAAAACATCATCGCCAACCCCAACTGCTCGACCGCGCAGATGGTTGTGGCGCTGAAACCCCTGCATGACCGCGCCAAGATCAAACGCGTTGTCGTCTCAACCTATCAGTCGGTCTCCGGTTCGGGCAAAGAGGCGATTGACGAGCTTTGGGACCAGACCAAAGCCGCCTACAACCCGACCGACGACTATCAGCGCAAAGTCTACACCAAAGACATCGCGTTCAACGTCATTCCCCACATCGACGTCTTCATGGAAGACGGCTCGACCAAGGAAGAGTGGAAGATGGTCGCTGAAACCAAGAAAATCATCGACCCCTCGATCAAAGTCACCGCAACCTGCGTGCGCGTGCCGGTCTTCGTGGGTCACTCCGAAGCGATCAACATCGAGTTCGAAGACTTCCTCGACGAAGACGAAGCCCGCGACATCCTGCGTGAAGCACCAGGCATCATGGTCATCGACAAACGCGAAGACGGCGGCTACGTGACGCCCAAAGAGTGCGTCGGCGATTTCGCCACCTTCATTTCGCGCATCCGTCAGGATTCGACCCTCGACAACGGCATCAACCTGTGGTGCGTCTCTGACAACCTGCGCAAAGGCGCGGCGCTGAACGCTGTGCAGATTGCCGAAACGCTGGGTCGTGAAGTCCTCAAAAAGGGCTAACTAAGGCGAAAATCTCACCTTTCGGATAGGGGGCGCTCCGATTGCGGCGCCCCCTATCCCTTTTCGGGTCCCGATTTTTGGGATTTTTCCGGCCATGATGGTGACATCTGCTCATCCCGAAAGGATCGTCATCATGTATCAGGAAATCAATTTTACCCAAGCCGGGACTGCGCCGGTTGCTCATCCCCATATGCAGCAATCCGCATGGGCAAGCGCCCGCATCGCGCGGCGCATGGATACGGAAACCGCTGCTTGGCTCCGCGCCAGCCTCCTGCCCGAATTCGACGCCGCGCGCAGCCTGACCGGCCTCAAACGCCGCCTCGCCGACAAGGGCTTTTACATGTCGCAGAACAATGCCGGGGTCGTGCTGCGCGACTGTCATAGCCGCGTCGTCATCTGCACGCTTGAATTTCTCGGCGTCTCGCCCCGTGCGCTCGAACGCCGCTTCGCAAATCATTAAATTTTCCGCGCCCGGAACCGACCGGGCGCAGAACGCTTTCATCCGAGATCAGACCTCGTTGAACTTTCCGGCCTCTGGGTCAAAAGCCTCAAGCCCACCCTCAGCAATATTGTGCCACAGACCATGCAGCGTCAGATCGCCGCTCTCGACACGCTCGCGCACGAAGGGGAAGGACATCAGGTTCTCAAGCGACACCAACACAGCTTCCTTCTCAAAGCTGCGCGCTTTTTCGTCCGCATCCTTGATCCCGGCAACCTTTTCATAGTTCGGGCGTAGAACATCCATCCAGCGCCCGACAAAGCTCTCCTTTGCCTCAAGCGCCGGGGCATTGCCCTCGCACATATCGATACACCCCTGCACACCCCCACATTTGGAATGCCCAAGCACGATAAGATGCGCCACCTTGAGCGCCGTGACGGCATATTCAACCGCTGCCGACGTACCGTGCCGACTCCCATCCGGTTCATAGGGCGGCACAAGATTCGCGATATTGCGGTGAATGAAAAACTCGCCCTGATCGGCGCCGAAAATCGAGGTGACATGCACCCGGCTATCGCAACAGGAGATAATCATCGCCCGCGGATGTTGCCCGAGAATGCCAAGATGACGATACCAGGATTTATTGTCGGCATAGGTCGTGGCTTTCCACCCTTGGTAGCGTTGCACGAGGTAGGATGGCAAAGGCTTGGCGTGTTGCATCATGTCTCCTGTAGATCACTTTGGCTTATTGCTAATACGCACAATTTGCCCCGATTTCGAGAGAAAATCGCCAACGCGTGAAACCTTTTGGGAAGGGTTTTGCCCCCAATCTCTGCATGCCGTGGGGGCAATAAGTGGGTGAGAATAACATGCAGGTCTCTGTTTTGAAGATGCAGGAACCGGTCTACGTCAATCATGACCGGGTCCATCAACTAAACCGCCAGTTGGGGGAAGATACGACGCGCTCGATTCTCGCCCGCGCGATTGAGGAATCGGCGGTGCGCCTCGAACATATCGGACGCACCCATGCAGCATCGGCGCTGAACGAGATGACCCGCTGTACCCGCTCTCTCGTCGGGATAAGCGACCAGATCGGCCTCGATACCCTGACCATGGTGGCCGAAGACGTGCTTTCATGCCTCGACGCCTGCGATTCTGTCGCCACGGCCGCAACAACGGCGCGCCTGTTGCGCATCGGGGAACGCTCCTTGCGCGAAATCTGCGATCTTCAGGGCTTGCCGCGCTAGGGGAAGAACCTTCCCGCTTGCAGGTCCGCCGCCGCGCGCTAGGCTACACGGCAAAGATCTCCGACGCGAAAGGCCTCCCATGCCCCTGAGTTTTGCTCCCGATAGCGAAGACGCCCTGCCCCTGCACCTTGTCGAAAATGCGGATTATGACGGCTGGTGCGCCGCGCAGACGCCCGCGCATCAGGCCTGGCTCGCCGCCACGGGGTTCAAACCCGGCATCGGCAAAACCGCCCTCTTGCCTGGGGCCGATGGCCGACCGGTCCTCGCCGTGGCGGGCTTTGGCGACACAAAAACCCGTGCCCGGAGCCGCTTTCCCCTTGCCGCCGCCGCCGCGACCCTGCCCAAAGGCAACTACCGCCTCGCCTCCCCTCTGCCCGCTGGCGATCTGGAGACCGAGGCACTCGGCTGGCTCTTGGCAGGCTATAGCTTTGACCGCTACGCCAAACAGGGCGGCGCAACCGCCACGCTGGTTTGCCCCGATGGCCTGAACGCCACGCGGATTGAGGCCATCGCCAATGCCGAGGCCCTGACCCGCGACCTTATCAACACGCCTGCCTCTGACATGGGGCCCGACGCGCTCGAAACCGCCTGCCGCGATCTCGCCGCCACCTTCGAGGCCTCCATCAACGTGACCAGCGGCGACGCCCTACTTGCCGCCAACCTGCCGATGATCCACGCCGTGGGTCGCGCTGCGGCAAGCGCGCCACGCCTGATCGACATGCGCTGGGGCAAGGCCGGACCGCAACTCACACTCGTGGGCAAAGGTGTCTGTTTCGACACTGGCGGACTCAACCTCAAACCCGGTAGCTCCATGGGTCTGATGAAAAAAGACATGGGCGGCGCCGCCACTGTCTTGGGCCTTGCGCGTATGATTATGGCGCTCGATCTCCCCCTGCGCCTGCGTGTGCTGATCCCGGCGGTGGAAAATGCCGTCTCCGGCAATGCCTTCCGCCCCGGTGACATCCTGACCTCACGCAAAGGCCTCACCGTCGAGATCAACAATACCGACGCCGAAGGCCGCCTCGTCCTTGCCGATGCCCTGACACTGGCGGATGAAGACACACCCGACCTCCTCCTGTCCATGGCGACCCTGACAGGCGCGGCCCGCGTTGCCGTCGGCCCCGATCTCTCACCATTTTATACCAATGACGATACCCTCGCCGCCGCCCTCACCAGCGTCGCGACAAAGGTCTCCGATCCGGTCTGGCGCATGCCCTTCTGGGACCCCTACGAGACGATGATCGAACCCGGCATCGCCGATCTCGACAACGCTCCCTCCGGCGGCTTTGCAGGCTCGATCACCGCCGCGCTCTTCCTGCGCCGCTTTACCGAGAACCCGCGCTATACCCATTTCGACATCTATGGCTGGAATCCCAAACCCGCCCCCGCCCGTAGCAAAGGCGGCACCGGCATGGGTGCCCGTGCGCTCCTCGCGGCCCTGCCCGGGCTGCTCGACCTGTGAGCGACCGCCGCCGCACCCCGGCCAACACGCGCGTGGCACTCTCATCGCTACGTGGCACGCATGACGGCGTCGCCTTCACCGAGGGCACACACGCCCAGATCGCCGTGCCCTTTGCTGATCTCTGCGCCGCACCCAACGGCGCGCGTGACCGTCAATGCCTCTATGGCGAAGCCGTGACCGTAATCGAAACCCGCGACGGATGGAGCTTCGTGCAAGCTGCCAAAGACGATTACGTCGGCTACCTGCACGAGTCGGCCCTCATCCCCGCCCGCACGCCAACCCATTGGCTCTCGGCCCCGGCAAGTCACCTCTACGAAGCCCCCGACTTTAAATCCCGCGACCGCGTCGCCCTCTCCTTCGGCAGCCACCTGACCGTGACTGGCATCTCCGGCCGCTTCCTTGAAACGCCCGATGGCTTCATCCCCTCAGTGCATGCCCGCCCCCTCTCGGAAACCGCCTCCGACCCGGCCGCAATCGCCGAATTATTCCTCGGCACCCCCTATCTCTGGGGCGGCAATAGCCGCTTTGGCATTGATTGCTCCGGCCTCGTGCAAGCCGCGCTCATCGCCTGTGGCCTCCCCTGCCCCGGCGACAGCGACATGCAGGAGGCTGAGATTGGCATCCCGCTTCCCACCGGCACATCGCCCCGACGCAACGACCTGCTGTTCTGGAAAGGCCACGTGGCATTGATCCTCGACGACACAACCCTGATCCACGCCAACGCACATCACATGGCCGTGGCCTCCGAGGACATCGCCTCCGCCATCACCCGCATCCAGGATCAGGGCGACGGCCCTGTCACCGCACATAAACGTCTGTAATTCAAAGGGGTGCCTACGGCACTCTCCACGCGCCCTTCGGGCCATCAGGGGGCGCTGCCCCCTCGGCCTGCGGCCTCACCCCCGAGGTATTTCCTCCAAGAAGAAACCCAAGCGCCGGTGCCCGATCACTCCACAGCGCGAATAAGCTTGCGTTCCAGAACCCGCAGCACGTTTTTCAGGTCATGACCCCGCTTTAGGATCTGCCCGTCCATCCCGACCACCGCATACATCCCCTGTTTCGCGCGCAGCTTTGGGCGTTTCTCGATCCGATAAAGCGGATGTTCCGCCGTACGTCGAAAGACCGAAAACACCGCCATATCGCGCAGGTTCGAAATCCCGTAATCGCGCCACTCCCCAGCCGCAACCATCCGCCCGTAAAGCGACAGAATGACGTTAAGCTCGGTCCGGTGAAAGGCGACCTGTGTTGGAACCTGCGGTGCTATGGGCGTGGGGGGCTGGGCATTCATCCTTTCAGAGTTGCGCCGCTTTCATGAAAAATCAACCCTGCCCCGCTTTCGCCGCAAATTCTTCTGCAAATGGTCGTGGCCTTTCCCTCATCTCGCCTAAGGTCACCGCCATATTACCTTCATAGCGAAATATTAACGCTACCTCCGGCGGCGCGGCGTATTTGCCCCCACCCAGTCTGCACCGCCGGGGGCCCTTTTTCTCAGACCTTTCCTGAATTGCTAAATGCCCTGGTCACCCGGATGTGCCTTGCGTCACTCTACGATCCGCCTCACCTTTGCACGACGCAAAGGAGACGCCGTATGAAACATCTGGCCCTGACCCTCATCGCCACGTTCCCTCTCGCCACCATGGCGCTGGCCCATGACGGGGTCCTCAACCCCGCCGTCAAAACCCGCATGGACATCATGGCTAACATCAAAGAATCGCTCGGTGTGATTGCGGATATGGCCAAAGGAAAAACCCCCTTTGACGCAGCAAAGGCGGAAACCGCGCGCCAAACGCTGGCGATTGCCTCCGCCAAACTCGCGCCGTCCTTCGAGGCACAGGAAACAGATCCAAAATCCGAAGCCCTGCCCGCGATCTGGAGCAACTGGGGCGATTTCACCGCCAAGGCCAATGACCTTATCCTAGCGTCCCACGGCATGGATGTCTCAAGCCTCCCCGCCCTGCAAGACGGCCTCGTCAGCGCCGGCCAGACCTGTCGCGCCTGCCACAAGCCCTACCGCGAAAAGAAATAAATTCGCATCTCGCCTCACATGCCGCAAACAGGCCCCAAGGTGGCGCGACATGCTTGCACCTTCACCGCTCCTGCCACTAGTCTCAGGACAAGCAACAGGAGGAAACCCCATGCGCACTCGTGCCGCCGTAGCCCTTGAGGCCGGAAAACCGCTTGAAATCATGGAAGTGAATCTCGAAGGCCCGAAGGCCGGCGAGGTATTAATCGAAATCAAGGCCACTGGCCTTTGCCATACCGACGAATTTACCCGCTCCGGCGCCGACCCCGAGGGGCTTTTCCCCTCGATCCTCGGTCATGAAGGCGCGGGCATCGTGCTTGAGGTTGGCGAGGGCGTCACCACGCTCAAACCCGGCGATCATGTGATCCCGCTCTACACGCCCGAATGCCGCGAATGTCATGCCTGTCTTTCGGGCAAGACCAACCTCTGCACCGCCATCCGTGGCACGCAGGGTCAGGGCCTCATGCCCGATGGCACCACGCGCTTTTCGATGCTCGATGGCACGCCGATCTATCACTACATGGGCTGTTCGACCTTCGCCAATCACACCGTGATGCCCGAGATTGCCCTCGCCAAGGTGCGCGACGACGCACCTTTCGACAAGATTTGCTATATCGGCTGTGGCGTGACGACGGGCATCGGCGCCGTCATCAACACCGCCGGGGTCGAAATCGGCTCCACGGCGGCGGTCTTTGGCCTCGGCGGCATCGGCCTCAACGTGATCCAAGGCCTGCGCATGGCGGGCGCGGACAAGATCATCGGCGTGGACCTCAACGATTCCAAAGCTGAGATGGCAAAGAAATTCGGCATGACGGATTTCGTGAACCCCTCCAAACTCCCCGAGGGGCAGTCCGTCACTGAAGCCATAGTTGAGCTGACCAAGACCGAAAAAGACGCATTCGGCGGCGTCGATTACTCCTTTGACGCAACCGGCAATGTGAAGGTCATGCGCGACGCGCTCGAATGCTCGCATCGTGGCTGGGGCGTGTCGGTCATCATCGGCGTCGCCCCTGCGGGGGCCGAGATTTCCACCCGCCCGTTCCAGCTCGTGACCGGCCGCGTCTGGAAAGGCACCGCCTTTGGCGGGGCCAAGGGGCGCACCGATGTGCCGAAATTCGTCGATTGGTACATGGACGGCAAGATCGAGATCGACCCGATGATTACCCACAAGCTCACGCTGGACGAGATCAACCACGGCTTTGATCTCATGCACGAGGGAAAATCCATCCGCGCCGTAGTGGAATTCTAACGCCACATCGCCTATACTAAGACCCAACAGGGCGCGCTGATCTTGGCGCGCCCTTTTCTTTTCCAAGGACATCCATGACCAACCGCGACCGCCCTCTCTACGCCGTCCTGATCGACGCCGACAATATCCCCGCTAAATACGCGGGCCCCATCCTCAAAGAGATCACCTCTGTGGGCGAACCGGCCCTGCGCCGGGTCTATGGCGACTGGTCCTCTGGTCAGCTCAAGGGCTGGGCCGATACGGTCCGAAGCCACGGTCTCGTGGCGCATCAGGAAACGGCCAACACCAAGGGCAAGAACGCATCCGACATCGGCCTCGTCATCGACGCCATGGATATTCTGCATACCGGGCGTTTCGACGGCTTCGTCCTCGTCTCCTCCGATAGCGACTTTACCGCGCTCGCCAATCGCATCCGCGAACAGGGGCTCGACGTGATCGGCATCGGCGAAGGCAAAACCCCAGAATCGCTGCGCAATGTCTGCAACCGCTTTATCCTGATCGAAAACATCGTCGACGAACCGGCCCCGGTCAAATCTGGCACCCCCGGCACCCCCGCCAAATCCGGTAAACGCCCGGTGACCGAGGCCATCCCGCTGATCCTCTCGGCGATGGAGAAGATCGCACAGGACGACGAATGGTATGCGCTCGGCCCCCTTGGTCAGTATATCACCGCCGAACATTCCGACTTTGATACCCGCTCTTACGGGCACACAAAGCTCTCCGATCTGGTGAAAAGCCTCAAACGCTTTGAAACCCGCAAAACCGGCAATCAGCTGATGATCCGCCGCGTCGACTGACCGGTCTTAAAAGGCCTGCAAAAGACGCGTGGTCTCGGGGTCCATGAACCCCGCCACCGTCGCCTCGGTCTCAAGCGCGAGCGCGCGGCTCAAATCTGTGCTTGCCGCCGCGTTGAGAACCCGCTTCATCGACCGCGTTGAAAGAGGCGGCAGCGCGGCGAGCTTGGCCGCCACCGCCTGCGCCTCTGCCATGAGCGCCTCATCCGGCACGACCTTCCACGCCACGCCCATCTCGCCCAACTCCTTGGCCTCGTACCGTTCCCCAAAGAACAGCATCTCGCGCGCCTTATGAAGCCCGACCATCGCCGGCAAGAGCGAAGTCACCGCGCCGGTGACAAAAAGGTTGAGCGACACTTCCGGAAAGAACCCTTTCGCGCTCTCGGCCCAGACCGGGAAATCGCAATTGATCGCCCATTCAAACCCGCCCCCCACGGCCCAGCCATTGATCGCCCCGACCACCGGCTTAGCACCAAAGGTAATCGCATGGGTCGCCCGCTGGATGGCCAAAACAAGCGCCCGCGCCTCCTCTTCGGACTCGGGGTGCACATGCGCGCGCCGATCATCGCCCGCGCAAAACGCCTTGCCCGCGCCAGTAAAGATAATGGCCCGCGTCGCCTTGTCGGCATTGGCATGGTCAAAGGCCTTCGCCACATCCTCAATCAATGCCGGGTTCATCGCGTTGAGGCTCTCGGGCCGGTTCAGGGTAATCACCCGCACGCCGTTTTCCCCAAGCACACTCAGCACCGTGCCAAAATCCATATCGCTCATGTGTATCTCCTGATAACTCTGCGGGTCTTGCCTTCGGTGACCTCAAACGCCCCCTTCGGCAAAAGCGTGAGCAACGCCGTCGCCCCAAGCACCCGTTTAAATTCCGCCTCAACCGCCTGACGTAGCCCCGCGCTCTCCTGCACGCCCTCGGCCATCTCTACATGCACCGGCAACACGTCATAGGGCGGCGGATGGTCAAGGACGATCCGGTAATCCCCGGTCAATTCCTTGAAACTCGTGATAACCGCCGCGACCATGGTCGGGAACATGTTGAGACCCCGCACCACGATCATATCATCCGACCGCCCAATGACCCGGAACCGGAACCCGGTCGTGCCGCATTGGCAAGGCTCGGTTTCGTCAATCGCGATAATATCCCCGGTCCGGAACCGCACCAACGGCTGACAATCGCGCACAAGATGCGTCAGGACCAATTCTCCCTCCGCCCCCGGTGCAATCGCAATCGGCGTGCCCGTTTCTGGGTCGATCAATTCTGGGTAAAGCACATCCGCCGCCACATAATGCAGCCGCGTATCATGCGGACATTGCGCCGCGATGTTGGAAAACACATCCGACACCCCGAAATTCGCATTGCGCGGCTCCATGCCCCAGGTCTCCCTGAGACGCGCCCGAAGCGCCGGATCGTCCAACCCCGGCTCGCCGCCAAAAAGACCGAGCTTGAGCCCAAGGTCACGCGGCTTCAGCCCCGGAAACTTCTCCTCAATCACCCGCTCCAACACCGCCGGATAGGACGGCGTGCAGGAAATCGCCGTAACGCCAACCTCCTGGATCGTACGGATAAGCAACTCTGTCGAACCGACCCCAAACGGAATGACCAACGCCCCGGTTTTCTGGAGCGTCATATGATCGG
>JAAEZB010000003.1:10547-22122 GCA_018223085.1 Paracoccaceae bacterium | reverse complement strand
CGCAAATCCTCGGGCGGGGCCTTGCCGTCCCAAAGCGCGCGGAAAAATTCGGAGTTTTCGAACACGTGCCGGCGCTGTTCCTGCCAAAGGGCCTGCCCATGCCGCCGGACATCCTCCGGGCTGGCCTTGTGGCCGTCTTTCAAAACACTCACGCGCCCAATCCCCGTTCCCAAAGAAAACTGAAGGTCTCAACCAAGGCTTCGCGATCCTGCGAAAACGCCGTCATATTCGGGTCTTTCTCAATCAAGAGACTGTTCAGATACTGATCGACCATCCCGCCAAGCGCATAGGCCCGGCGCATAAGCTCGGCCCGATCGACCGAACGCCCCGCCTTGCGCAACACCTGCTCGCGCACCGCCACCACAGTTTCGAGCCAGTCGCGATTAAGCTTTTGAAACGCCAACCCCGCCTCCGGGAATTCTCCCGGATGATGCAAAAGACATTTCATCAGCCCAAGATTGGCCTCGAAAATATGGGTATAGGTCGCGGTCGTCGCCCGCACCGCACCTTCCGGCGCCCCGTGCGAGGCCGCGCGCATCTTGCCCTGAACGAAATCCACGAAGCGGAACAACACATCCGCCACAAGCGCATTGCGGTTTTTGAAGTAGATGTAAAACGTCCCGTGCGAAATTCCCGCCCTTGTGCAGATCATCTCGACTGTCAGATCCGAGAGCGGCCTTTCCTCAAGGCAGTCACAGGCCGCAACCGAAATCGCCGTCCGCGTCCGCTCTCCTTTACGAAGCGCTTCTGCCCCCTCAATCAGGTGCTCTGTGAAACCATAAACAGATTGCGCCTCTGGTGCGCTTTCCGGTGCTTGCTGTTGATTCTTTATAAACATGACGTCATTTTCATGTTTTTTCATCACCTGTCAACGCCGCCGCATCACGCCTACCCCGTCCCGTAGCGTGCCATGAACATTTCGACCGCCCCGGCAAGGACATGCTCCATATCCGCCTCGCCGAAATCTTCGTCCATCCCGAAAACAAGGCGCGGGAAAAGATCGGCCTTGCACAGTTCGGGAAACTGGCTCGCGGCAAGGTCGAAATCCTCGATCTGCAACTCGCCGCGCGCCACGGCCGCGACAAGATATTCCTTGAGCCGCGCATGCATGAACGCCGGGCCGGTCTCGTAAAACCGCCGCCCAAGTTCCGGGAACCGCTCCGATTCCGCGACCGCAATGCGAAAAACCCGCCGCCCGAATTCGGTCAGCATAAAACACATCATCCCCCGCCCCACCTGGGCCAGAACGGTTTCCGGCGGCGCGGTAAAGTCGATACAAGCCGCCATCCGCTCGCCCTGATTGGCCATCTCGATCCGGGCCATCTCCATGAAAAGCAGGGATTTATTGGAAAAATAGCTATAGAGCGTCGCCTTCGAAACCCCCGCCGCGCGGGCAATATCATCGACGCTCGCCCCCTCGAACCCGTTGCGCAGAAAGACCTCCTGCGCCCCGGCAAGCACCTGATCGAATTTGCGCCCTTTACGGATTTCTGGCTCTTGCAGGTTCATCGCCCCTCCTTGCTAAACCTGAATATAAACCGTTCGGTTTAGTTGCGACAAGAACCCCTCTTGCATTCCCGCTCTTCTCCCGTATCTTAGAACCATTCTAAAAGAAGATGAGTCCAACCATGCGTTTCTTCTCTCAACGCCGCCATTTCAATGATCTCTCCGAACAGGAGGTCATCGCCCTCGCCATCTCCTCCGAGGAAGATGACGCCCGCATCTACCGCTCCTACGCCGAGATGCTGCGCGCCGATTTCCCGGCCACGGCCAAGGTCTTTGACGGCATGGCCGCCGAGGAAGACGAACACCGCAAGCGCCTGATTGATCTGCACACGTCCCGTTTTGGAGAAGTGATTCCCCTGATCCGGCGCGAGCACGTGGCCGGTTTCTACGCCCGCCGCCCCATTTGGCTGGTGGAAAATCTCGGCATTGACCGTATCCGCACCGAGGCCACCGCCATGGAGCGCGACGCCGAACATTTCTACCTCGCCGCCGCCAAGCGCAGTACCGACGCCGCGACCCGCGCCTTGCTCGGCGATCTCGCCGCCGCCGAGGCCGGACATCAGGAAACCGCCCACGATCTTGAGAAAACCCATCTCGATGATGACGCCCGCGCCTCCGAGGACGATATGGCCAAGCGCCAGTTCCTCCTGACATGGGTGCAACCGGGCCTCGCCGGTCTCATGGATGGCTCTGTCTCGACACTGGCCCCGATCTTCGCCACCGCCTTTGCAACCCAAGACCCGTGGACAACCTTCCTTGTTGGTCTGGCCGCCTCCGTCGGCGCAGGCATTTCCATGGGCTTTACCGAGGCCGCCTCGGACGATGGCGAACTCTCAGGCCGCGGCTCGCCCATGAAACGCGGCATTGCCTCGGGCGTCATGACAACGCTCGGCGGCTTGGGCCATGCCCTGCCCTACCTGATCCCCGATTTCTGGACCGCCACGATCATCGCCTTTGTTGTGGTCTTCATCGAACTCTGGGCCATCGCCTGGATTCAGAACCGCTTTATGGAAACCCCCTTCTTCCGCGCCGCCTTTCAGGTCGTTCTGGGCGGGGCCTTGGTCTTTGCCGCAGGGGTCTTGATCGGCAGCGGCTAGGGCACGAAGCAGGAAAGTTGCTTCATACAAACAATTGACCTCCGCGCCGGGGATGCTACGACATTGTCCATGCTGGCGATCTTCCTCAAAACCCTGCCCTTCTTTGCCGTAATCGGCGTCGGCTTCTGGGCCGGACGTACCCGCTTCTTCTCGGAAGAGGCGACTGGTTACCTAACGAAATTCGTCTTTTACTTCGCCCTCTCGGCGATGCTGTTCCGTTTTGCCGCCAACCTCTCGCTCGCCGAGGTGCTCGACTGGACCCTCGTCGGCGCCTACCTCTGGGGCACGGCGGTGGTCTATGGCATCGCGTCAGCCATCGCCTTCCTGCGCCGCCTCGACGTGGCCACCACAGCGATCGAGGCCCAATGCGCCGTCATCGGCAATGTCGGCTTTCTCGGCGTGCCGATGCTCGCGCTCCTCCTTGGCGAGGCCGCCATTGGCCCGGTCATGCTCGTTCTTGCGGTGGATCTTATCGTCTTTTCCTCGCTGATCGTGATCCTCATCACCGGCTCACGCGAAGGGCATCTGCGCCTGTCGATCCTCAAAACCGTTGGCATGGGGCTGCTGAAAAACCCGATGATCGTTGCCATCACGGCGGGCCTTGCATGGTCCGCGCTTGAAATCCCGATCCCTGCGCCCCTCAATGAATTCCTCGCCATCCTCGGCGGCGCGGCAACCCCCGGCGCCCTCTTTGCCATCGGTGCCTCGCTGGCCACGAAATCCGCTGAACGGGCCGAGGTCGCCCTCTGGCTCTCTTTCTGCAAACTGGTCCTGCACCCTGCCTTTGTCGCCATTGGCGCGCTCGTACTCTTTCCCGTCGATACCTATTCCGCCGGGGTCATCATCTCCGCCGCTGCCCTGCCCGTCGCGGGCAATGTCTACATGCTCGCCCAGCATTACAACGTCGCCCCACACCGCGCCTCAGCCGCCATCCTCTTCTCAACCGCGATCAGTATTCTAACAGTCTCCCTCGTCGTCGGCTGGATCACGACGCTCTGAGCCAATAATCCGGCGGTTTTGCTTGCGCGCCTGCGCGTCGCTGCGATAGCCCTTGAGAGAACAGGTCAGCGAAAAGGAAACACGCGATGGAAATTCTCTCCGAAAACAAGGCATTCGGCGGCATTCAGGGCGTCTATAGCCATAATTCCCATTCCTGCCGCTGCGAGATGACCTTCGGCCTGTTCCTGCCCGAAGAGGCCCGCGACGGCCCCGTGCCGGTGCTCTGGTATCTCTCCGGCCTGACCTGCACCCATGAAAACGCCATGACCAAGGCCGCCGCCCAGGGCTGGGCCGCCGAACAGGGCATCGCGCTGGTCTTCCCCGACACCTCGCCGCGCGGCGAAGGCGTGGCCGATGACGACGCCTATGACCTCGGTCAGGGCGCTGGGTTCTACGTCAATGCCACCCAAGAGCCTTGGGCGAAACACTTTCAGATGTGGGACTACATCACCGAAGACCTCCCCTCGATGCTTCAGGAGAACTTCCCCCTCGACATGACCCGCCAAGCCATCACCGGCCATTCCATGGGTGGGCACGGCGCGCTGACCATGGCCATGTCCCTGCCCGGACGCTTCCGCTCTGTTTCGGCCTTCGCCCCGATCTGCAACCCGACCGGCGCCGACTGGGGCCGCAAACAGCTTGCGGCCTACCTTGGCAACGATGAAACCGCATGGGCGGCCCATGACGCCTCGCTCCTGATGGCCGAAAAGGGCTTTGACGGCCCCGTCCTCATCGACCAAGGCGCCGATGATCAATTTCTCGATCTTCTGCGCCCCGAAACGCTGGCCTCTGCCGCTGCCCTGCGCCGACAGGAGATCACCCACCGGATGCAGAAAGGCTATGACCATAGCTACTTCTTCGTCTCCTCCTTCATGGAAGACCATGTCGCCTTCCACGCCGAAGCCCTCTACGCTGACTGATTTCCCCGGAGTCCTCTCTTGTCCCATTACGATCTTATTATCATCGGCTCCGGTCCCGCGGGCCGCGCCGCCGCCATTCAAGCGGGCAAACTCAAACGCCGCGTCCTCGTCGTCGACGCCAATGACCGCCTCGGCGGCGTTTCCGTCCATACCGGCACCATCCCCTCCAAAACACTGCGCGAAACCGTGCTAAACCTGTCGGGCTGGCGCGAACGCTCCTTCTATGGCCGGGGCTACCGCGCCAAAGAGGAAATCAGCGCCGAAGACCTCAAAGCCCGCCTGCACATGACCCTCGACCACGAGGTCGACGCCCTCGAACATCAATTCAACCGCAACCATGTCGATACGCTCATGGGTCGCGCCGTGTTCACCGGCCCCAACGCCATCAAGGTCACAAGCGACGCAGGCAAAGTCGTGTCCCTCACCGCCGACAAGTTCCTGATCTCGACCGGCACCGTGACCTACCGCCCCGACAATATCCCCTTCAACGGATCAACCATCGTTGATAGCGATGAGTTCCTCGAAATGGGGCAGATCCCCCGGAGCCTGATCGTCGTCGGCGCGGGCGTGATCGGTGTCGAATATGCCTCGATGTTCGCCGCCCTCGACGTGACCGTGACATTGATCGAACCGCGCGAAACCTTCCTCGACTTCATCGACAGCTACACCGTCGCCGAATTCACCCATCAGGTGCGCGAAAACGGCATGAGCCTGCGCCTCGGCTCTGCCATCACGAAGGTCGAAGACGCAGACAACCATGTCGAGGTCAGCCTTGAAAACGGCCGCCACGTGCGCGCCGAAATGCTGCTCTTTGCCGCCGGCCGCATGGGTGCGACCGCAGGGCTTGGCCTCAATAAGGTCGGCCTTGAAACCGACCACCGAGGCCGCATCGAGGTGGACCGCAAAAGCTACCAAACCGCCGTGCCCCATATCTACGCCGCAGGCGATGTGATCGGCCACCCAAGCCTCGCCTCGACCTCCCTGCAACAGGGCCGCGTCGCCGCCTGCCACGCCCTCGAAACGCCAACGCTTCCCGAAAGCCCGTGGTTCCCATATGGCATCTATTCCGTCCCCGAGATTTCCACCTGCGGCATGTCCGAAGAAGAGGTCAAAGAGCGCGCCATCCCCTACGAGGTCGGCATCGCCCGCTTCCGCGAAACCTCGCGCGGCCATATCATGGGCCTGCACCACGGCATGCTGAAAATGCTCGTCAGCCTCAAAACCCGCCGCCTCCTCGGCGTGCAGATCGTCGGCGAAGGCGCCACCGAACTCATCCACATCGCCCAGGCCGTTCTGAACCTCAAAGGCACCGTGGACTACTTCGTTGAGAACACCTTCAACTACCCAACCCTCGCCGAAGCCTACAAAATCGCCGGCCTCGACGCCTTCAACCGCATGCCGATCCCAGAGGAATACAAGGTGAAGGGAAAGAAGAAGGGCTGATCCCCCCCGTAGGCCGGGCTTCAGCCCGGCACCCGAAACAAAAATGGCGGGCAATCGCCCGCCCTACGGCCTCAAGAGCCGACGCTCTGCCGACGCCGTAGGGTGGGTTTTCAACCCACCATGCCCCATGCCCCGCCGCAATGCGCAACACCTCCTCCCCCTTCCCATCCCTCCCAATTCATGCCAATCCTCCTCCCATGACAAACCTCTACATCGACGCTGATGCCTGCCCCGTGAAATCCGAGGCCGAGCGCGTGGCCACCCGCCATCGCGTGCGAATGTTCATCGTCTCCAACGGCGGCCTGCGCCCCTCACAGAACCCGCTTGTCGAGACCGTGATCGTCCCCGAAGGCCCCGACGTCGCCGACATGTGGATCGCTGACCGCGCAGGCCCCGGCGATGTGGTGATCACCGGCGATATCCCCCTCGCTGCCAAATGCGTCGAGGCCGGCGCCCGTGTCCTCAAACACAACGGCGAGGCGCTCACCCAAGCCAATATCGGCAACGTCCTTGCCACCCGCGATCTCATGGCTGACCTGCGTTCCGCCGATCCCTTCCGCCAAGGCGGCGGCAAAGGCTTTACCAAAGCCGACCGCTCCCGCTTCCTCGACGCCCTCGAACGCGAGTTGCGCGCAGCAACACGCGGCTAAGTCGCTTTCGGACTAGACCCGCCGCGCCCGCCGGGCCACGCTCCGCCCATGAACACGCGTATCCCCCTTGGCCCTCTCTCTGCCCTCCTTGCGACGGTCTTCTTTTCGATCAACGATGTTACGATCAAATTCCTCTCGGGCGATTACGCCCTGCACGAGATCGTCCTCATCCGTTCGCTGATCGGCCTTGCGGTCCTCCTGGCCGTGATCGTCCCCCTCCAAGGCGGCTTCTCCGTCCTGCGCACCAAACGCCTCCCGGCGCATATCCTGCGTGGTGCCTGTGTCGTTCTCGCCAATACGACCTTCTTCCTCGGCCTCTCCGTCCTGCCGCTGGCTGATGCCGTCGCGGTATTCTTTGTCTCGCCCCTCCTCATCACCGCCTTTTCGGCCCTTTTCTTGGGCGAAAAGATCGGCCCCCGCCGCCTCGGGGCCGTCGCCGCAGGCATGGTCGGCGTCCTCATCATGGTGCGCCCCGGCACCGAAGGCTTCAACGTCGCCCTCCTCCTGCCCATCGCCGCCGCCTTCGCCTATGCGACGCTCCACGTGATGACCCGCAAGATCGGCGGCACCGAAAGCGCGGCAACCATGGCCGTCTATATCCAGATGGTCTTTGTCATCGTCTCGGGACTTGTCGGCCTGACCGTCGGCCATGGCGCTTACGAAAATTCGGGCGGCGAAATGGTCTCCTTCCTGCTGCGCCCATGGTTTCTACCCGCCGCATCCGACCTCTGGCTCCTCGTCCTCATCGGCGTGGCAAGCGCGGGCGGCGGGTTTTTCATCTCCCAAGCCTACCGCCTGTCCGAAGCAAGCCTCATCGCCCCGCTCGAATATGCCGCCATGCCCATGGCCGTCGCCTTTGGCGTGATCGTCTTTGACGAATGGCCCGAACCCGCCACATGGACAGGCATGGCGCTCATTATCGGCTCGGGTCTCTTCGTCTTCTGGCGCGAGGCTCAGCTTCCCGCCGATCCCGCTCTGGACCACCCCCGCACCCGTCGTTAAAGCGTTTCGAGATGAACTTGCCCGGCAAGTTGATTTCGAAACGCCCACGACATTCGAACGTTTCGCGCGTTTCGAGAAAATGTCCAATTCAACATTTTCTCGAAACGCTTTAGGGTCGCCCCAACGCGACCCATTCAAAGGCCCCATCATGCCCATCGACGCCGTCATCTTCGACATCGGAAATGTCCTCATCCGCTGGAACCCCGAAGCCTATTACGACGCCGTGATCGGCCCCGAACGCCGCCGGGCCTTCTTTGCCGAGGTGCCCCTGCACCAAGAACACCACAAAGTCGACGAAGGCGCGCGCTTGCGCGACGTAGTCTATCCGCTCGCGGAACGCTTTCCCCACTGGGGCGATGAAATCCGCATGTGGCATGATAACTGGAACGACCTCGCCGCACCCGACATTCCCCATTCCGTGCGCCTGCTTGAGGCCCTCAAATCCCAAGGCACCCCGGTCTTTACCCTAACGAACTTCGGCCACGACAATTTCCCCCTCACGCAAGAGGCCTATCCCTTCCTCAAGCTCTTTGATCGCGAATATGTCTCGGGGCGTTTGAAAATGGTCAAACCCGACGCCGAAATCTATGCACACGTCGAACAGGACTGCGGCATTACCCCCGAGCGTCTCCTCTTTGCCGATGACCGCCCGGAAAACATCGACGCCGCCGCCGCGCGCGGCTGGCAAACCCATCTTTTCGAACACCCTCAGGGCTGGGCCGACCGCCTTGTCGCCGAAGGACTTCTTTCCCCGGAGGACGCCGCATGACCACGATCATTCCCTTTGCCGAAGGCGAGGCCAATCTCGACTGGATCGCCCTGACCGACGCCCTCGCCGCCGGGCATGACCTGCCCAAGGCCGAAATTTCCGATAGCTTCCTCTACCGGGGCAAGGACACGCTCCTACAACGTCAGGCATGGATCGACGGCATGGGGATCGGCGTCAAATCCGCGACCGTCTTCCCCGGCAATCCGGCTCAGGGCGTGCCGATGGTCCATGGCGGCATGACACTCTATGACGATGCCCATGGTATCCTTGAGGCGCTGATCGACTTTCACCTCGTGACCAAATGGAAAACCGCCGGCGATAGCCTCCTCGCCGCCCGCCGCCTTGCCCGTCCCGATAGCCGCAAAATTCTCATCGTTGGCGCGGGCACCGTGGGCCGCAACCTGCATGCCGCCTATTCCGCTGCTTTCCCCGACGCCTCTTTCTCCGTCTGGAACCGCACGCAGGCCAATGCCGAAAAGATGGCCTCCGAAATCGAAGGCCTCACCGTCGCCACCGACCTGGAAACCGCCGTGGGCGAGGCCGACATCGTCACCTCCGCCACCATGTCCACCGAACCAACGCTGCGCGGCGACTGGCTCCAGCCCGGCCAGCATGTCGACCTCATCGGTGCCTACCGCCCCGACATGCGCGAGATCGACGACACCGCCCTGACCCGCTCGCGCATCTTCGTCGACAGCTACGACACCACGCTCGATCACATTGGCGAGCTGAAAATCCCGCTGGCCAATGACGTGATCGCGCGCGACGACGTGGTCGCCGACTACTATAGCCTGTCGGATTTCACCCGTCAGAGCGATGACGAAATCACCCTCTTCAAAAACGGCGGCGGCGCTCATCTCGACCTGATGACAAGCCGCTACATCCTCGATCAGTTCACCGGAGCCTGAGCGTTAAGGTTTAGCCCCTCGGGAAACACCCCACCACCGCGATACAGACGCAATACCGACGCGATACCGACATGCGTTTTTGCGTTAACCTTTGCTCAGGCGGCGGCCCCGGACAGGGGCCGCTCCTTGACCGGAAGATGCACGATTGCACTGAACGCGCCGACCCCGACACCGATCCACCAGACCATGGTGTAGTCGCCAAATGCATCATACATCCGCCCCCCAAGCCACACGCCAAGGAAGCTGCCAAGCTGGTGGCTGAAGAACACGATCCCATAGAGCGTGCCCATATAGCGCAGCCCATAAATATGCGCCACAAGCCCACTCGTAAGCGGCACAGTCGCAAGCCACAAAGACCCCATCGCAATCGAGAATAGGATCACCGAAAGCGGCGTAATCGGCAGCATGATGAACAAGGCCGCCACGATGGTCCGCCCCGTGTAAATCGCTGCAAGCAAATACTTTTTCGAATATCGCTTACCTAGGTAGCCCGCAAAAAGCGTGCCCCCGATATTGGCAAGACCAATAAGGGAAATCGCCACCGCCCCGAGGGTCGAGGTCGTCGAAACCCCCACCGCCGCCAGCGTCCCTGACGGGTCGATACTGCCGCACATCTCGGTAATCATCGCCGGGAAATGCGCGGTGATAAAGGCGAGCTGATAGCCGCAGGAAAAGAAGCCCAGAAAGATCAGCGTATAGGACGGATCGCGAAACGCCTTACCAAGGATCGCGCCCATGCTCTCCTCAAGCTCCGCCTTGCTCGCCACCGGCGCCCGCATCATCGGCAACAGGAACAACACCCCCAAAATTGCCGCAGCAAAGATCAGGAAAGTGCTCTGCCAACTCATCACCCCCAACATCCACTCCGCCAACGGCGCCCCAAACACCTGCCCTGCCGATCCCGCGGCTGTTGCAATAGCCAGCGACATCGAGCGGTTCTCGTCCGAGCTCGCCCGCCCCACAACCGCGAGAATGACGCCAAACCCCGTCCCGGCGATGCCGAAACCGACAAAGATTTCATAGACTTGATGCGCCCCCGGCGTGACTGCAAAGGACGACAAAACCAATCCCGCCGCATAGGTCAGCGACCCCATGATGATCGCCTTGCGATCCCCGATCTTCTCGGCAATCGCGCCGAAAATCGGCTGCCCGATCCCCCAGGCGAGGTTCTGGATCGCAATGGCCAGCGAGAACTCCGTGCGCGCCCAGCCGAACTCCTCGGCAATCGGAATCTGAAACACCCCGAAACTCGCCCGAATGGCAAAGGATACAAGAATGATGACACAGCCGACGATCAGCACCGGCGTCATAAGCGGCGTTTTCTGCTCCATGGGGGGACTCCTGTTGCGCGCCCGAACCATACCCGCCCCCGTCCGGCGGTCAATTCAGCAAATGTGCAGACACCCATCGCCAATTCGAATACACAACCGCATCTTTTCACGCGCCAAGGGTTTCGCTAAGGGAGAGACATGACGCGCCTAACCGACATCTACGCCGCCAAAGTGGTCTCCGGCGAAATTCACGCCGACGACGCGCAGGAAGCCGTCCTGCCCGAATTTGATCGCATCCGTGAAGCCGTTGAAACCCCTGTGAAAAAAGCTTGGTTTCGCAAGGCCAAACCAGAGCCGATCAATGGCCTCTACCTCTGGGGCGGGGTTGGGCGCGGCAAATCGATGCTGATGGATCTTTTCGTGGAACACCTCTCTGTTCCCGTGCGCCGGGTGCATTTTCATGCCTTCATGCAGGAAATCCACAACGGCATGCACGAAGCCCGCCAACGCGGTGTCGAAGACGCGCTTGCCCCTGTTGCCGAGGCCGTGGCCAATTCCGTCCGCGTCTTGGCCTTCGACGAAATGCAGATCACCGACATCACCGATGCCATGATCGTCGGGCGGCTTTTCGAATTCCTCTTCGAGGCTGGTGTCGTCGTGGTCACCACTTCGAACCGCGTCCCCGACGATCTCTACAAGGACGGCCTCAACCGCCAACTTTTCCTGCCCTTTATCGCCCACATCAAAGAGCGCCTCACGGTCTGGGAAATGGCCTCTCCGCGCGATTACCGACAGAACCGTCTGCAAGGCAATCAGGTCTATTTCGTGCAGGCCAACCACGAGGCCCGCGCCGATATCGACTCGATCTGGCAAGACCTGACCGGCGGCGAGGCCGCGCCCCTCGTCCTGACCGTCAAGGGCCGTGCCGTCACTATCCCTGCCTTTCGCAATGGCATTGGACGGGCACGGTTCTACGATCTCTGCGGTGCCATGCTCGGCCCCGGCGATTA
>JAAEZB010000003.1:0-10281 GCA_018223085.1 Paracoccaceae bacterium | reverse complement strand
ATTTACCCTTTCTTGACGAGCACTCGTTAGTGTCTGCAAAATACAAAGCCCCAAACGGAATAAGGGGATGCCGAAGCATCCCCCTAAAACCTGCCTGTCCCGTAAGCCTGCAATGGCGTCCTGTTTTGTTGCTTAGTGATTCGCAAGGATCGCCGAAATCTGATTCGACTATAAGCCCGGTGATTCGCACCCGTCAACCGGGCGATTCGCTAAAAACGAATCGGTTAGCCGTTTTCCCGCAAAACCCGTCCCGCAAGGTAAAGCGATCCACAGATCAAAACGCGCGCGTTCGGGGCCTTGTCCGTGATGCCTTCAAGCGCTGCCAAAACGTTCTCCGCTTCGCCCGCCTGCATCCCCACGGCCTCTGCGGCGGCAGCGGTCTCATCCGCCGGAAGCGTATTCGCCTCGCCCGGAATCGACACAGCGGTTAGGCTCTCGGCCTGCGTCGCCAAGGGTGCGAGATAGCCCTTGATGTCCTTGGTATTGAGCATCCCGCAGATGAGATACGTCGGGCGTTTCGGCAAGCTTGCCAACAGCTTGGCAATTGCTTCCCCCGCCGCCGCGTTATGCCCACCATCAAGCCAAAGCTCGACCTCCGGCGCGGCCTCAACTAGCGGCCCCTTGCGCAGCCGCTGCATCCGCGCGGGCCACTCCGCACCTGTCACCGCCGCCTCACAAGCAGCCTCATCCGCACCCAGATACCGCAACGCCGCAATCGCCGCGCCCGCATTCATAACCTGATGCGCCCCAAGAAGGCTCGGCAAGGGCAGATCAAGAAGCCCCGTTTCATCCTGATACACAAGACGCCCGCGCTCTTCCCAGACATGCCACTGCTGCCCATAGGCGATCAACGGTGCCCCAAGCCGTGCGGCCGTTGCCTCAATCACCTCCATCGCCTCTTCGGACTGTGGTCCGACCACACAAGGCACACCCCGCTTGAGGATCCCCGCCTTCTCACCCGCAATCTTGGCCAGCGTATTGCCGAGGAATTGCTCATGGTCGATGGACACCGGCGTGATGATCGTCAATGCGGGATTTGCAATCACATTGGTCGCATCAAGCCGCCCGCCAAGCCCCACCTCAAGCAGCGTGTAATCCGCCTGCGTCCGCGCAAACGCCAAGAGCGCCGCCGCCGTGGTGATCTCGAAATAGGTGATATTCTCACCACCATTCTTGGCATAGCACTCGTCAAGCACCTCGGTCAGATGCCCTTCATCAATGAGTTCACCCGCAAGACGAATACGCTCATGAAACCGCGCCAGATGCGGCGAGGTATAAGCGTGGACGGATTTTCCCATCCCCTCAAGCCCCGCCCGTATCATCGCCTGTGTCGACCCCTTGCCATTGGTCCCGGCGATATGGATCACTGGCGGCAGGTTTTCCTCGGGATGGCCTAGCGCAGCCAGCAAACGCCACATGCGATCCAGCGTCAGGTCGATAATTTTCGGATGCAGCGCCATCATGCGCGCGAGGATTTTGTCGGAACTCTGGTCAGGCTTGGTCATAAGGGCGGTCCGCAATGGCTTTTGCGCCGCTCATAACGCAAAGGGGCTCGCGATCAAACACCGCAAGCCCCCCTTCATCCTTCGAAAACGACAGGTTTAGCCTTTGTCCCCCGGTGCCTCGCTTTGCACCATCTCTTCCGGCTTTGGCGCGGGCAGGTCGCCCTTGACGGCCTGTGGCATGCCAAGCAGCATGCGCGTGATGGTGATGAGTTCGTCGCGCATATCGCCGCGCGGCGTCACCCGGTCGAGCATCCCATGGTCGAGCAAATATTCCGCCCGCTGAAACCCTTCGGGAAGCTTTTCACGGATGGTTTGCTCAATGACGCGCGGCCCGGCAAAACAAATAAGCGCATTAGGTTCGGCAATCTGCACATCGCCCAGCATCGCATAGGACGCAGTCACCCCGCCCGTGGTCGGATGGGTCAGCACGACAATATAGGGCAGCCCAGCTTCCTTGAGCATCTGCACTGCCACGGTCGTGCGCGGCATCTGCATGAGCGAGAGAATCCCTTCCTGCATCCGCGCGCCCCCGGCAGCGGAGAACAGGATAAGCGGGCGTTTGAGCTTCACTGCGCGTTCGGCGGCGGCAATGATAGCATTGCCAACATACATCCCCATCGACCCACCCATGAACGAGAAGTCCTGACAGGCCGCAACGATGGGCGTGCGCCCAATCTCGCCCTCGGCGACAAGCATCGCTTCCTTCTCACCAGTGTTCTTCTGCGCCGCCTTCATGCGATCGGGATATTTCTTCTGATCCTTGAAATGCAGCGGATCAACGACCGGCGCCGGCACGTCAACCTCGGTAAAGATACCGCCATCGAAAAGCGCCCCAAACCGGTCGCGTGGCGTAATCGCCATGTGATGGCCGCAATGGGTGCAGACATTGAGATTGGCGGAAAGTTCGCGGTGAAACAGCATCGTGCCGCATTCATCGCATTTGGACCAAAGATTGTCCGGCGTCTCACGACGCGAAAAGATCGAATTGATCCGCGGACGGACGTAGTTGGTGATCCAGTTCATGCACGCAATCCTTCATACCGTGGCACGGTTCCTGTCAGATAAGACCCTACGTCAGGAAATGCAATCAACGCCGTATCGCGATCCGCGCCACAAGCCACCCACACAGGATTGCCATACCCTCAATCGGCATGAGCGCCGCCAGAGCTTCGACATCCTCGGGGCCAAATGGATAGACATAGAGCGCAAGCCCGTCCCAATTACCCTGCATGGATGAAAACAACATCGCCGCGACATTATTGACAAAATGCAGCGCCATAGCCGGACCGAGGTTCCCCGCCCGCGCCGTAAGGTCCGCCGCCGCCAACCCGAACAATCCCGACCAGACCGCAAGCCAAATGGCATTCTCACCGTAGGTCGACGGCTCATAATGCAAGGCTCCAAACAGGACCGAGGGAATAAGCATCCAGACCAAGGGGGAGGCAAAGCGCGCCGCAATCTGGCTCTGGAGATAGCCACGAAACAGGATTTCTTCGGCAGAGATCTGCAGGAAAATCAACGCAAGAGACAGAGGCACAAGACGGACCCAGCTCGCGAACGCCATATGACCGACCATCGGCTCCGCTCCCGGCGCGGGGATCAGAAACATCACCACATAAAGCGCGACAGCCAACCTTGCCACGCGCCAAAAATCGAACAGAACCAGCCGCACCGGCCCAATCAATTGCCGCAATCCCCGACGATTGAGGGCCCACGCCACAAGCAGCGTCACAAGCAAAAGCGGGATGAAATTCCCCAGCATCGCCCAGATCGCCCGCGCCGTATTTCCATCGCGCAATTCAACCCTGAGCTCGCTCCAGACCGGAAGGCTGGCAAGAGTCTGAAAATAAGCGACATTAAGAACAAGGAACCCGGCGACGATCAGAAGGATCGCCACGCCAAGCCGCCAAACTTCCGCCGTGGGGCGGGCCGCAGCAACCAGAACTTCATGTAAACGATACGCAACCATACCCCGGCATTGCCCGTTTTCCCATCTTCTGGCAAGAGGCAGGCGGCGGCGTGCGGCGGGCCAGAACACATTTGGTGAAAATCCGCCGCAAAAAGACATTGTCGGTTTGTTTCGCACCAATCATTCCGATACAAAATACCCAAATCCGCAGCAGCATTGTTTCACCAGAGGAAACAAAGAAACGGTTGGAGCAGTGTACATATGAGTAAGACCGGCGTTGGAGTCCTGCAAAATATCTATCAGCGTGCCGTCTCGCGCTATTGGGCCCGCAGCGCGCGCTTGGCAGGCGAGACCGATCTTGCGACACTGCGCAAACAACGCAGCCGCGCGCGAAGCTTGCGTTATAATCTTGATACCCTGATCGCTATCTCTGAACGCCGCCTTGCGCTCCCGATGATCGGTTCAAACGCTTTTCCGCGTCCACATGGGACAGACTGGTCTTGGCGTCCACAGCTTTGGCGTCAGCCTCTGCCGATCAAAGGCCTTTCCTCGGTCGGCAATCGGGAAATGCTCGGCGATGAGGTGACGCTGTTCCATGATTGCCGCTTTTCCGAACTGACCCTGCGCCAGTTGCGCAATCGCCGCGAGGCCGATCTCGCGCCTTTCGGGCTGCGTATGGATGTGTTCCGGTTCGACGGCTCTTTTCTTTCGTTGGCAATCGACCTGCCGCCAGAGGCGGTGCAAGGCCTGACCCGCAATCACCTGATTCGCGTTGACACCATTGTCGAAATGGAAAAACCGCTTGAAATATTTGCCCGTCTCAACATCAAGCACGGCCCCAACACAGAACAAATCGTGCGCGAATTGCCGCTGGATGCCGAGGAGATCATGGTCGAATTCGATCTTGCCTATTCCAAACTGAATGAGAAACGTGTTGAGCGCGCTTGGCTCGACCTGATTTTCGAAGGGCCGGAAATGAACGAAGTGATCCTGCACGATCTGACTTTCTCCCGCCGGCCCCGCGCCGAGCTTTGACCCCGCTTTCAGGAGAGCCCCCATGAGCGACTGGACACTGACCAAAACCCGCCTCTCCCAAGGTGTCTGGGAAGGCGCATTGACCCGTGAGGCAGCCAGCGGCCCTGCGCCCGAAATCCGCGTGACCTACCTTGATAATCCCGTGGGCGGGGTAGACGTCAAAAAAGACCCATCACAGGATCGTTGGGCCCTGCGGGTGCCAATCCCGGCAGAGGCCATTGCCGACGGGGTGCAGACCCTGCTGATCCTTGATACGGCGTCGGGCGACCTTCTGGACAAGATCACCCTGATCGCGGGTGAGGCTCTTGCCGACGACATCCGCGCCGAGATGGACCTCCTGCGCGCCGAGCTCGACATGCTCAAGCGCGCCTTCCGTCGCCATTGCGTTGAGACAATGTAAGGCCAACAACCTTCAGTAATGCGCGGTATAGCCGCCATCCACGGCCAAAATCTGCCCGGTGACATAGCTTGCCGCTGGTGACGCCAAAAACAGGATGGCGGGGGCCAACTCTTCGGGTTCGCCCCATCGTCCCAGAGATGTCGCCGCCTCAAGCCGCGCCTGAAGTACCGGGTCTTTCGATGCCTCGCGATTTGGTTCCGTTTTGAAAAAACCCGGCGCGATGGCGTTGACGGTGATCCCCTGAGGCCCAAGCTCTGCCGCAAGCGCCCTTGTCATGCCGTTGATCCCGGCCTTGGCCGTCGTATAGGCCGCGTCGCCTGCTTGAGCGATGATCCCGGCAATAGACGAGATATTCACGATCCGTCCTCCTGGCCTCATCATCGCCGCCGCCCGCTGGCAGAGCATGAAAGGAGAGACGAGATCGACCTCGATCAGGCGCTGCACATCGGCCCGACTGAATTCCTGAAGACTACGGCGATCCCGCATCCCAACATTATTGACGAGAATATCCAAACCGCCTGCTTCCGCGATCTCGGCAAAAGCCACTTCGACCGCTCCCTCATCGGCCACATCGAAGGGCAGCGCCTTAGCCATACCGCCGCCTGCAACGATCCCTGCCGCCGCGCGCTCCGTCGCGTCGACATCACGACCATTGACCCAAACCATCGCGCCCGCCTCGGCCAGAAGATGCGCCGCCGCATAGCCCAACCCGCTATTGGATCCGGTCACAAGTGCACTGCACCCTGCGAGCGAAAAAACGCCATAGTCGATCATGGATTACTCCCGTTTTAACCTGCCCGCATTCTGCCAAGCCCGCCTATCACCTTCAAACCGAAACCGCTCTGCCGCAACGGCAGCACGCCTTTACGCCGCGTTCTGGGGTGACAAGGCCCGCGCCTTCCTGTCTCCTGCCCTTCAACATTTTCAGGGAGGCACCCATGACAGAGTATCCGCATCTGTTGGCACCGCTTGATCTCGGCTTTACCACGCTCAAGAACCGCGTGCTGATGGGCTCGATGCATACCGGTCTCGAAGAAACGAAGGATTGGAACCGCGTCGCCGAATTCTACGCTGAACGCGCGCGTGGCAATGTGGCGCTGATCGTGACCGGCGGCATGGCCCCGAACCGCGAAGGCGGCGTCTTCCCCGGCGCGGCAGGTCTCTTCAACGATCAGGACATCGCCAACCACAAGATCGTTACTGACCGCGTCCACAACGCAGGTGGCAAGATCGCCATGCAAATTCTGCACGCAGGCCGCTATGCTTATGGCCCCGAATGTGTCTCGTCCTCGGCCATCAAGTCGCCGATCTCGCCCTTCCCGCCCAAGGAACTGGACGAAGAGGGTATTGAGAAACAAATCCAGGATTTCGTAACCGCCACCGTCCGCGCCCGCGAAGCAGGCTATGACGGGGTCGAGATCATGGGCTCCGAGGGCTATTTTCTCAACCAGTTCCTCGTCACCCATGTCAACAAGCGCACCGACCGCTGGGGCGGCTCCTATGAGAACCGCATGCGCCTGCCGGTCGAAGTCGTGCGCCGCTGCCGTGAGGCCGTGGGTGAGGATTTCATTATCATCTATCGCCTGTCGATGATTGACCTCGTACCCAACGGCTCGACCCATGAAGAAGTGGTGCAACTGGCGCAAGCTATCGAAGCCGCAGGCGCGACGATCCTCAATACCGGTATCGGCTGGCACGAAGCACGCATCCCGACCATCGCCACCTCGGTGCCCCGCCGCGCCTTTGCTTGGGTGACCAAGAAACTCATGGGCAAGGTTGGCATCCCCGTCATTACCTCCAACCGCATCAACATGCCCGACGTCGCCGAAGACGTGCTCGCCGAAGGCTGCGCCGACATGGTGTCCATGGCCCGCCCGTTCCTTGCCGATGCCGATTTCGTCGCCAAAGCCGCAGGTGGCCACGCGGATCAGATCGCGCCCTGCATCGGCTGCAATCAGGCCTGCCTTGACCATACTTTCTCGGGCAAATTGACCTCCTGCCTTGTCAACCCGCGCGCCTGCCACGAAACGGACCTCGTGATTGCCCCTGCCGAGACCAGTAAAACCATCGCCGTGGTTGGCGCGGGTCCGGCGGGCCTTTCGACCGCCATTACAGCTGCCCAGCGCGGCCATGCCGTCACCCTCTTTGACCGCGCCGATATGATCGGCGGTCAACTCAACGTTGCCAAACAGGTGCCGGGCAAGGAAGAGTTCTGGGGCCTCGTCGATTGGTACAAGACCATGGTCAAAGAGACCGCCATCACCCTGCGCCTCGGTACCGAAGCGACCGTGGATGACCTCGCCGGGTTTGATGAGGTGGTGATCGCCACCGGCATCCTCCCCCGCGATCCCGGCATCCCCGGTCAGGACCGCGACAACGTGCTGTCCTATCTCGACGTACTGCGCGACAAGAAACCAGTCGGCAAGAAAGTCGCCGTGATCGGCGCGGGCGGCATCGGGTTCGACGTGTCGGAATTCCTCGTCCACGAAGGCGAGAGCCTGAGTGAGAACCTTCCCGAATGGATGGCCGAATGGGGCGTTGGCGATCCCGAAGAGACCCGCGGTGGCCTCGCTCCCGAAGGCCCGCAGCCCCACGCCCCCGCACGTCAGGTCTACCTGATGCAGCGCAAAGCCAAGGCGCTTGGCAAAGGTCTTGGCAAAACCACAGGCTGGATTCACCGCGCCGCGCTCAAGATGAAGAATGTCGAGATGCTCGGCGGCGTGAACTACGAAAAGATCGACGATGAAGGTCTGCATATCTCCTTTGGTGAAGCACGGGAAAACCCGCGCATCCTTGATATCGATACCGTCGTGATCTGCGCCGGACAGCTCTCGGATCGCTCCCTTGCCGATGCGCTGGAGGAAACGGGCATCACGCCCCATGTCATCGGCGGTGCCGATGTGGCCGCCGAGCTCGACGCCAAGCGCGCCATTAACCAAGGCACCCGCCTCGCCGCCAGCCTCTGAGCCGCGTTTACCATTCGCTAACCATGACCCGTTAACACTTTTGGAGAGTGTTAACGGGGATGAAACCATGGTGGCTCGCGCCTATACGGTGGCCTTTGAAGGGGTCGATGCGCACCCCGTTGAGGTGCAGTGCGCCGTCTCCAATGGACTTCCTGCCTTTTCCATCGTCGGCCTGCCCGACAAGGCCGTCTCTGAGGCGCGCGACCGCGTGCGGGCGGCGCTCAACTCCATGGCCATCGCGCTTCCCTCCAAGCGGATCACCATCAATCTCTCCCCTGCCGACCTGCCCAAGGAAGGTAGCCACTTTGACCTCCCCGTCGCCGTCGCCCTTCTTGCCGCATTGCATATCATCCCCGAGGACGCCGCCGAGAGCTGTGTCGCGCTCGGGGAACTCTCCCTCGATGGCTCCCTGATCCCGGTGACGGGGGCGCTCCCCGCCGCAATGTCGGCAGCCGAAACCGGGCGTAGCCTGCTTTGTCCCGAAGCCTCCGGTCCCGAGGCGGCATGGGTCGGCGCGGCACAGGTCATTGCCGCACGTTCCCTTGCCGACGTGGTGCGTCACTATACTGGCCAATCCCCCCTTCCCCCGTCCGAGCCGGGCGAAGTCACATCCGATCCCATGTCCATCGACCTGCGCGATGTGAAAGGGCAAGAACGCGCCAAACGCGCCCTTGAGATCGCCGCCGCCGGACGGCACCATTTCTTCATGGTCGGCAGCCCCGGCTCTGGAAAATCCATGCTTGCCGCACGCCTGCCGACGATCCTCCCGCCCCTGACCCCGGCAGAGGCACTTGAGACTTCGATGATCCATTCCGTTGCCGGGCTCCTTGATGCGGGGGGCATTTCGCGCGAACGCCCCTTTCGCGAACCACACCACACCGCTTCCATGGCGGCCATCGTCGGCGGCGGGCGCAGGGCAAGCCCCGGCGAGATCAGCCTTGCCCATAACGGCGTTCTATTCATGGATGAATTCCCCGAATACTCCCGCGCCGTCCTCGAAACCCTGCGCCAACCGATCGAAACCGGCACAGTCATGGTCGCCCGCGCCAATGCGCATGTCTCCTATCCCTGCCGCTTCATGCTCATCGCCGCCGCCAATCCCTGTCGCTGTGGTGAGATGTTCGATCCCAACAAGGCCTGTTCCCGCGCGCCCATTTGTGGAGAAGATTATCTTGGACGCATTTCCGGCCCACTCATGGATCGCTTCGACCTGCGCCTTGAGGTGCCGCCAGTGAGTTTTCAGGACCTCGACCTCCCCGCCAGCGGCGAGACCTCGGCCACCGTTGCCGCCCGCGTCGCCGCCGCCCGCGAAGTGCAAGCCGCGCGTTTTATCGACCAGCCTGGCACCCGCGCCAATGCCGATATCCACGGCGCGCTCCTTGAAGAAGTCACCATGCCCGATACCGAGGGCCGAACCTTTCTCAATACCGTGGCCGAAAAGATGGCTCTCTCAGCACGGGGCTATCACCGCATCCTACGCGTCGCGCGTACCATCGCCGATCTCGATGGCGTCGAGCAGATCCGCCGCCCCCATATCGGCGAAGCCGTCAGCTTTCGCCTTCTGTCCTCGAAAGAGATTTGATCCAGCCCGCGACGTTTCGCAACGTCTCTCCCGCTTCCGGGATCAGCCCGTGAAACACCGGCCACGCATGCGGCGCGCGCTCATGCTGCTCAAGCACCACACGCACGCCGTCTTGTTTTAAACGATCCACCATCCGCAATGTATCATCGCGCAGGATTTCTCGTTCAGATACGGCAAGATAGACCGGCGGTGCCCCCTCCATATTCGCGTGAAGCGGCGAAGCGCGCGGATCGCCCGGATCACGCCCGGCAAGGTATAGCTCGGCGCAGACATAGGCCCGCTCAGCCGGGAGAAGCACATCTTTTTTAGCATTGCTCCGCACGCTAGGTGCAGAAAATCGCAAATCGGTCAGCGGCGAGAAAGCAAACACTCCGGCGGGCAAATCCACCCCTTCGGCAATGAGTTGACCCAGAAGCGCAAGCGCAAGCCCGCCCCCTGCGCTATCGCCACCAATGATGATCTGCTGTGGCGCATATCCGGCCTCAAGCAAAATCCCATAGGCCAACCGCGCATCCTCAATCGCGGCAGGAAAGGGAAATTCCGGCGCCAACCTGTAATCCGGCATGCAAACCGCACGGCCAGTGTAGCGCGACAAATGGCCCAGAACCGCGCGATGAGTGCGAACCGACCCAAAAACATACGCCCCGCCATGCAGATAAAGGATCACGCGGTCATCCGTCGACCCCGGAGCAGCCACCCAATGCAGATCAAGGCCCTGCTCTCGCTGGCGCTCCCACTCCGTGCCCCGAGGCGCATGGAGCCAGAACCGCGCCTTCCAGTCCGCCTCCCGACGCAGCGCGACCGGATCTGAAAGACGCGCCAGACGTGGTTTTTCAATCAGGCGCAGGAGCGTATTGAGAACAGTGAGACGCAGGCTCATCCCA
>JAAEZB010000109.1 GCA_018223085.1 Paracoccaceae bacterium | reverse complement strand
CTGCAGGAAGAAGAGGGCGAGGACGGCGTTCACACGGCTGAAACCGTCGGCTACATCGCTGTTGAAGCTGGCGGAGATACCACATCCGGCACGGCCCAGACCCATGACGGGGTCAATCACACGGTTCATACCCTCGTCCTTGGAGATACTTTTGACGACGCGGTCGTTCTCGCCGAAACTCAGACGATCAACGGTGGCAATACGGCGACCGTGGTGATCGACAGCCAGGACAATGACACGGTCGACCTCTTCGTAGAAGAAGAACAATCCAACGACAGCGAAACCACCCACATAGACGAGACCATCGGCGTGGTCGCCTTCGAAGATGGCCTCATCCCCTGTTTTGCGCCGGGCGCCATGATCGAAACGCCATATGGCCCGCGTCCCGTCCAAACCCTGACCGAGGGGGATATGGTCCTGACCCGTGACCATGGCCCCTGCCCGATCCGCTGGGTTAGCCATACGATCCTCGGAGCCGCCGACCTTTCCGCCAATCCGAATGATCGCCCGATCCATATCGCCGCCGGAGCCATCGCGCCGGGCATCCCCGAACGCGATCTTATCGTCTCCCCGCAACACCGGTTCCTGATCGAAGGCTGGAAAGCTCAGATCATGTTCGGACAGGAAGAAGTCCTCGTTCCGGCGAAATCCTTCATCAACGATCATTCGGTCCGCGTTCTGCGCCCAAACCGGATAGAGTATTTCCACCTTCTACTCGACAACCATGCCGTGATCCGCGCCAATGGCGCCTGGACAGAAAGCCTTCATGCCGGAGAACTGGATAAGGCAATCTTGTCCCCTTCCTGCCGCGACAGCTTGTTTCGGGCCTGCCCCGACCTGCCGAGCCTGTCGCATAGTTTCGGCCCGCTTGCCCGCCCCAGCCTGACCGTGCGCGAAGGGCGTCTGATCGCCTGAATCTTGCGTCCAGCTCTGCGTCTCCTCCCGCAATGCAGAAGTTGACACTGGCATTCATGGGGCGCTTGTGGCAGGTGTCCACCGATCTCAGCCGCTGAAGGACGCCCATGCTGAAAACCCGTCTCATCCCCTGTCTCGATGTCGCCGATGGCCGCGTGGTCAAAGGCGTCAACTTTGTCGGCCTGCGCGATGCGGGCGATCCCGTAGAAGCGGCGCGCGCCTATGATGCGGCCGGGGCCGATGAAATCTGTTTCCTCGACATCCACGCCACCCATGACAATCGCGGCGTGATGATCGACATGGTGCAGCGCTGCGCCGAGCAATGCTTTGTTCCCCTGACCGTGGGCGGCGGCGTGCGCACCGTGCAGGATGTGCGCAAACTCCTGCTGGCGGGCGCCGACAAGGTCTCCTTCAACTCTGCCGCCGTGGCCAACCCCGATGTCGTCGCCGAGGCAGCCGCCCAGTTCGGCAGCCAGTGCATCGTTGTCGCCATCGACGCCAAGACGGTCAGCCCCGGAAAATGGGAAATCTTTACCCATGGCGGGCGCAAACCCACCGGCATCGACGCCGTGGAATTTGCCAAGCTGGTCGTTGAAAAAGGCGCAGGGGAAATCCTCCTGACCTCCATGGACCGTGACGGCACCAAGGCGGGCTTCAACCTACCCCTGACCAAGGCCATCTCGGACGCCGTAGACGTGCCCGTTATCGCCTCGGGCGGCGTCGGCACGCTTGATCACCTCGTCGAAGGTGTGACCAAGGGCGGCGCCAGCGCCGTGCTCGCCGCGTCTATCTTCCACTTCGGCGAATTCACCATCGAAGAGGCGAAAACCTACATGGAAAACGCCGGCATCCCGATGAGGCACGCATGAACACGCTCGACACCCTCGCCCAGACCATCGCCGCCCGCGCCGAGGCCGACCCGGACTCAAGCTGGACCGCCAAGCTCCTCGCTAAGGGTCCCGAGAAATGTGCCGAAAAATTCGGTGAAGAGGCGATTGAAGCCATCATCGAAGCGGTCAAAGACAACCGCGACGGCCTCATTTCCGAAAGCGCCGATGTGCTTTTCCATCTTCTCGTGATGCTACAATCGCGCGGTGTGTCCCTTGACGAGGTCCTCGCCGAACTCGCCCGCCGCCAAGGCACCAGCGGTATCGCCGAAAAGGCCGCCCGTCCCAAATCCTAACGCAGGTCGCGCACGCCGCTTTCTGTCACGATCATGTCGAGCGGCTGATCCGTTGGCTCAAGCGGCAACTCTTCTGCCTCCTGCGCATCAAAGGCAAATCCGATGGCCAGCGTTGCGCGCTTGGCCCGTAGCCGCTCTAGCGTCCGGTCATAAAACCCACCGCCATAGCCAAGCCGCCCGCCTTTGGCATCAAACGCCACCAAAGGCACAATCACGATCTCCGGCTCAAAGAAATCGTCGATCTCCGGCACTTTGGCCCCAAACGGCCCATCGCGTAGCGCACACTCCGGCTCCCAACGTGAAAACTCAAGCGGCAGGCCTTCGCCCTGGATCACCGGCACCCCAACCGCCCCATAGGCCGCCGCCTCACTCATGGCCGCTAAAGGATTGATCTCGCTGCGGATCGGCATATAGCCCGCCAGCGGCACGCCGCGATATCCGGCAAGCACCTCCGACAGATGCCCCGCCTGCCCCGGCCCGGCGGCCTCAAAAGCCGCCTTGCGCCGTGCGAACGCCGCCTTACGTGCCGCGGATTTGATCTCGCTAAGGTCCATCATACGCCCCTTGTGGTTCAGGTCAGTACAACCGCCGCCAACCCGAGAAAGGCAAAGAAACCAACCACATCCGTCACCGTGGTCACAAAGGTGCCCGAAGCCAGCGCCGGGTCGACACCGATACGCTCAAGAAGCACCGGAACCACCGTCCCGGCAAGCCCCGCCACGACCAGATTGACCACCATCGCGACAGCAATCACATAGGCGAGCGTCATCGAGCCGAACCATATATACCCGATCACCCCCATCACGAGGGCAAAGGCGATCCCATTGCCAAGCCCCACAAGAACCTCACGCCGGATCACCCGCCAGACGTTAGCGCCCGTAAGGTCTTTGGTGGCAATGGCACGCACCGCCACGGTAAGCGACTGCGTCCCCGCATTCCCCCCCATCGACGCCACGATCGGCATCAGCACGGCAAGTGCTACAAACTGGCTTATCGTGGCCTCAAACTGCGCGATCACCAGCGAGGCAACAATGGCCGTCGCAAGGTTTACCGCAAGCCACGGCAGGCGCTGCTTCGCAGTCTCGATGACTTTATCCGAAAGCGACTCTTCCGCCGACACACCGGCCAGACGCAGAATATCTTCCTCATGTTCCTCATCCAGAACCGCCATGGCGTCGTCGATGGTAATCACCCCGACAAGACGCTCATTCTCATCCACAACCGGGGCCGAGATCAGGTGATACTGGTTGAACGCATAGGCTACGTCTTCCTCGTCCTGCATGACGGGAATAGTCTTGAACAAATCCTCGATAATATCGCGAAGCATCACCTCGCGCCGCGATCCCATGATCCGGCCAAGGGTGACATTGCCCACCGGCTTCATCTTGGGATCGACAAGGATCACGTGATAGAATTGCTCTGGCAGGTCCTCGGCATTGCGCAGGTAGTCAATGCACTGCCCCACGTTCCAATGCTCCGGCGCCCAGGCGGTTTCGCGCTGCATCAGGCGCCCGGCAGAATCCTCCGGGTAAGACAGCGAGGTCTCAACCGCAACCCGGTCCGATTCTTCGAGTACATCGAGAATCGCTTCCTGCTGCGGCTCGTCGAGGTCTTCGACAAGATCGACCACGTCATCCGATTCAAGGTCACGCACCGCCTCGGCAAGCACATGCGGCTTGAGCGCCGAAATCACCTCTTCGCGCAGGCTCTCATCAAGTTCCGACAGGATTTCCCCGTCAAACTCCTGATCGTAAAGCGCAATCAGGCGACGGCGATCATAGGCGTTAACCTGTTCAAGAATGTCGGCAATATCCGCCGGGTGAAGCGGCTCCATAAGCTCAAAGAGCTTCTGCTGGTCGCCAATCTCCACCGCATAGAGAATCGCCGCAATCGCCTTGCGGTCGAGCACATAGGCCTCCTCTTCGGCCTCGGTCTCGGGGGTAATGGTCTCGGTCGTCTGGCTCATGTCGCCCCCTCCTTGTGCTGCCGCGCCGCGCGCTCACCTAGTATTATGGGAAACCCGGGGGGAAACTCAATGGCGTGCCCTCCCTCATAGCCTGATTTCCCGGCGACACGCCCGATGAAGCAACACAGACGCCCACACAGGCGTTTGACCGGGTTGGCCTGAAGCTGTTTCACGCAATTCCCGGCTTTCAACACACGTGCAAATGGCATTACCCTTGTTCGGGTTGCCGCAGCATCGGAAGACAGACATGACAGAGGCGAAACTCCTCCTTGGCCAGACGCTCGGCTTTGACGCCAATCCCTTCGAGACCCCCGTGGACGAGGCCGCGCGCTATCGCCGTCGCGGCGCGATTCTGGTCGAGGGCGGGCGCATCCTTGCCGAGGGCGAGGCCGAAACCCTCCTTGCCGCCCACCCAAATGCCGAACGGGTCAACTATGGCGACGCGCTAATCTGCGCCGGTTTCATCGATGCCCACGTCCATTACCCCCAAACCGGCATCATCGCGAGCTGGGGAAAACGCCTCATCGACTGGCTGAATTCCTACACCTTCCCCGAGGAAATGCGCTTTGCCGATCCCGCCTATGCCGCCGAGATCGCCCGCCTCTATTTCGACCTCACCCGCGCCCATGGCGTCACCACGATGGTAAGCTACTGCACCATCCATCCCGCCTCCGTCGATGCCTTCTTTACCGAGGCCCAAAGCCGGGGACAGCGTGTGATCGCGGGAAAAACTTGCATGGATCGCAACGCCCCCGAGGGCCTTCGCGACACCGCCCAGAGCGCCTATGACGATAGCAAGGCATTGATCGGCAAGTGGCACGGGGTGGATCGCCTCTCCTATGCCATCACCCCGCGCTTTTCGCCCACCTCAACACCGGAGCAACTTGCCGCCCTCGGCGCGCTCTGGGGCGAAAATCCCGATTGCCTGATGCAAACGCATCTGAGCGAACAGACCGACGAAATCGACTGGGTGCGCGGCCTCTTTCCCGACGCGCGCGATTATCTTGACACTTACGAAGCCTACGGGCTCCTTGGCGAAAAGGGTCTCTACGGCCACGCCATCCACCTTGAGCCGCGCGAGAAAGACCGCCTGCGCGAGGTCGGTG
>JAAEZB010000108.1 GCA_018223085.1 Paracoccaceae bacterium | reverse complement strand
ACATCACAAGCCCCGCCGCCGCAATATCGTTGAGAAGCGTGGTGATCCCCGTGCGCTCGCCCGTCGACACAAAGGTATAACTCAACACGCGCCCATCTTCGCTCAAGGTAAGGCCGCGACCTTGCAGGGCCTTCGGCAACGCATCGAGAGGTTCGGTCACCTCGATATGCAAATCCTTCTGCCCAAACCGCGCCATGAGCGCGTCCTTTTCCTCAACCAGAAGCAATTCGCCCCGGTTGATGACCCCGACGCGATCCGCAATCGCCTCGGCCTCTTCAATGTAATGCGTGGTCAGGATGATGGTCACCCCTCCAGATTTCAGCTCGGCCACCACATCCCACATATCCTTGCGCAGCTCGACATCAACGCCCGCCGTCGGCTCATCAAGGAACA
This sequence comes from Paracoccaceae bacterium, assembly GCA_018223085.1. Classification (GTDB taxonomy): domain Bacteria; phylum Pseudomonadota; class Alphaproteobacteria; order Rhodobacterales; family Rhodobacteraceae; genus Shimia. The sequence goes on along the minus strand of JAAEZB010000108.1, from coordinate 5,181 downwards.
AAACCCTCGGCTCATGCGCGAGCGCCTTGGCAATGAGAACCCGCCGCTTCATCCCCCCCGAAAGCTCCCGCGTGCGCGCCTCGCGCTTATCCCAGAGCGAAAGCTGACGCAGGATTTTCTCGACATAAGCCGGGTCTTTCGGCTTTCCGAAGAGCCCGCGTGAAAAATTCACCGTGTCGATGACCTTGGTAAAAGGTTCGAGATGGATTTCCTGCGGCACAAGGCCGATCATCCGCCGCGCCTCGCGAAAATCGCGCACAACATCATGCCCGCCCACGCGGACCGCGCCTTCGCCCGGCATGGTGATGCCACAGATCGTCGAGATGAGCGTCGTCTTCCCCGCCCCGTTCGGCCCCAAAAGCGCGAGAATCTCGCCTTCTTCGATGCTGAGTGTGACCCCTTTGAGCGCCTCAAAGCCGCCCGCATAAGTCTTGCGCAGGTTCTCAATCTCGACAATGCCCATCATGCATCCCTCCTGTTGCGCTCTTAGATACCACCCGACGCAGCGGCGCAAAGGGGTATTTCAAGAGAACAACATGTGCAGTTTTGCAAGACATGCTTAACGATTGCTTTTGGGGATCTCTTCGTTGCGGGTCCAATCAAACGTGCCCTCGTCGCGTTCTCGCACCGCCTGTTTCCAGCCCATCGCCTCCGACCGCGCCTTGAAATTCATCCCTTCGGGCGAATGCCGTGTGATGCCATCAAAGATCGTGGCCAACCTCTGCGTCTCATTGAGGCCCATCGCCTCCACCGCCTGATTAACGACCATCTTCTGCATGGCAAGCTGATTGACCGGCACGCTTGCCATCCGCGCCGCGAGCCGCTCAACCTCGTCGTCGAGATCGGCCTCCGGCACCGCCTTGAGAACAAGCCCCATATCCGCCGCCTCACGCCCGCTGATCTTATCTCCGGTAAGAAGCATCCGCTTGGCCTTTTCCATCCCCAACCGATAGACCCACATCTGCGTCGTCGGCGATCCCCAGACCCGCGCCGGCATATAGCCGATCTCCGCAGTCTCGCTCATCACCGTCAAATCGGCACAAAGCGCGATATCCGACCCGCCCGCCACGGCAAAACCATGCACTTTGCACACGACCGGCTTCATCGCCCGAAACAGGCTCATGAAATCCTGCGTATTGCGCCACATGAACTGATAATCCTGCATCGGATCCCAAGGCATTTCCTGCACCCCCGGATTACCACCTTCGGCCTCGGCAAATGCCGCAAGATCATACCCCGCGCAAAACGCTTTTCCCGCACCAGATAGCACCATGACATGCACACCCGGATCCGCTTCCGCCTCGGCCACCGCCGCCGCGATCTGTCCCGGCATCTCAAGCGAGATAGCATTCAGAACCTCCGGACGATTAAGCGTGATGCGCCCAATCCGCCCATCCTTTTCATATGAAACATGCGACATTCTACGCGCCTCCCTTTTGCCAAACTGACAGGAAATGAAAGACCGGCCCAGTAAAAGGTCGTGTGACGTGGCGCCCTGCACGCTTCTATCGTGAAGGCACCTTAATCCGATGTGCTTGCCAGCCAAAGCTGAACCCTACGCGCGATCTCAAGCGCATTGGCTCCCCGAACGACATTAAAATGCCCCCCTGGCAGCCTGAGCACCTCTACCGGCCCATCGATGATCTCCGCCCATCCGGCAATATCTGCCTCATATGACGTATCACAGGCCACAAAAAGCGCGCCCTTGGTTTTCAGCCGCACCGGCTTGTAGGAGTAGTCCCCCGGATAGGCCTCCTCCATCCCCAAACCCGGCGACCGCCGAACAAGAGCTTCGAATTTCCATTTTAACCGTTCGTGCCAGCGGTCGGAAAACGGCCCTCTTGGATCAATCAAAATGATCCTCTCGTCTCCATCCAGCAAATGTGCAATTTCAAAAGCGATGCGAGCGCCGTAGCTATAGCCCATCATGACCGGCGCAGGCTCGGTCGGAATATGTGAAACCGCCTCCTGCGCCTTTTTTCGAACATTGTAAGCTCGATTGCGCTGGGAATAATCGGCGCAAATGCCGGAAACCTTGATATCCCCCCCGATCGCTTGCGCAATTTCAAGGTAATCGGAAACACCCCCACCGTAGACATGTCCGGCGACGATATGCGGCCCTCCCGTACCAGGTTTAAGCATCATAAGATGCGAATGCTCTGGTGGCTGCTGCAAAAGCGTTACCAACGCCTGAATGGTTCCGCCCGCCATAATCATCTTATCGAGAGTAAGAAGGCGACCAAACTGTTGGTTGATGAGCAGCAAAAGCTCCATCCCACGTAGACTGTCACCGCCCACATCAAAGAAATTGTCCGACATGCCGAAATCCGAATGTCCCAAAACCTGTTGCCAGATATCGGCCAATATCTTCTCGTCTCTTGTGTTCGCCAAGACCCGGTGCGCAGCCGACAAATCCTCGGGCAAAACAAGTTGGTTCCGCTGGAGCTTGCCTGTTGGAGTTCTTGGCAAAGCTTCCATCGGTATAAAAAACTGCGGCATCATAAACGCCGGAACCCGCTCGGATAGCCAAGCCTTCAAATCCGCAGGAGCCACACCCCCCTCATAATAACATGCCAAGCGCGGCAATCCGCGCGAACAATAGCTAACTGTGACGGCTACGGCCTCTATTTGCGGATGTGGCTTAATTTCTTGCTCAATGTCGGTTGGCTGAACATTGAAGCTCCTGATCTTAATTTGGTCGTCCTTGCGTCCGACGATATGCAAGGTCCCATCACCATCGAAATACCCAAGGTCTCCGGTCGCAAAATTGCGCATCCCGCCTGCGCCGGTTGAAAACACATTTGCCGTGCGCTCGGGGTTGCCAACATATCCCGGCGGGATTCGCGCCGACCGTTGCACGATTTCGCCAATGCCTCTCGCTCCAACAGGCTTCCCATCAGGGCCCGATATGCAAAGATCGTTGTCTGGCGCAGGTCGCCCTGCAGGGATTTTTTCATACAGTAACCGCTCACCATTACGGATACTAAACAACGTGGCATAAAGGAATTCCTGCTGAGCATAGAGGTTCTGGAAACACGCGCCGGGCTTGGTCAAACGTTCAAAAAGCTCGAAATCGTTCCGAAAAACCTGCTCACCACAGAGCATCAAGGTATCCAGATCAGGTAATACGCCCTTGGTTTGCGCTAGTGTTCGGAACAACGCCGGATAGACGAACCAATACGTCACCTTATCAGACGCCAACCAATCAAACAGATCTTGCGGTGTGCCTTGGGTGACATCGTAACACGCGACACTCGCCCCCACCAAAAGCGCCGATAAGATCATTACCGCCCATGTCGTCCCTGCATGACCAAGTATCGAATCTTCATTCACTCTAGTGTTCACCAGATCTTGCTTGATGAAACCCACAATCCCACAACGTTCATGTGCAATAATCTTGGGAATTCCCGTGCTTCCCGATGTGCTGCTGGCAAAAACCAAAGCTGTCTCCGGCAAAATCGGTGCCTGAAACGGCATTGGATCCACATCGCCTTTTGGCAAACTCATCGCAACAACACCGGACACAGCATCCGACAAATCTTGATCCGAAACGAGAAACCGCGCCTCCGCAGTCCGCAGAATAGCTGCGATACTCATCGGCGGAAATTTGGGGCTGATCGGCATGAACACCAAACCAGCCTTCAGACAGGCAAAAAACGTAACGATAAAGGGGATGCCGGTTGGCCCAACGTAGCCAATAAAGTCCCCAGAGATCGCGCCTTTTCTCTCAAAGGCTCGCGCCATGTGGTTGGCGCGCCCGTCCAGCATCGCAAAGGTTAATCTCTGCTTGCCCTCTTTGATGGCGGTCTTATTCGGCGTTTTGGCCCAACGCTCTGCCGTTGCGTTCAGGATGTCATCAAGGTTCGCATTCGGATCCAAATCTTTCATGAAGATTAATCTGCACGAAAAGATCTGCTTCGGTCTATGTATTTCTCGGACCACCAAAATAATCGCGCCACTGTCTCGAGCGAGATAAAAATGTGCCTATATGAGGAAAATGGCGCTCTGGGGAGGATTCGAACCCCCGACCCCTTGATTCGTAGTCAAGTACTCTATCCAGCTGAGCTACCAGAGCGCGGTGAAGCGTGATCTAAAGAGAGCGCCGGGGGTTTGCAAGGGCAAAAAACGAGAAATTTCGCCCCTAAGCCAAATCCCCTTTCGGAAGGCAGATTTCAAAGCTCGTGCCATCCACATCGCTTTTCAAAAGCGACAGCTTCCCGCCATGCCCGCGGATGAGTTCCGCCGAAATCGCAAGGCCCAGCCCCGAGCCGCCCTTGCGTGCGCCGCCCTGAAACGGGGTGAAGAGATGCGCGCGCGCCTTCTCCGGCAGGCCCGGCCCGGTATCCGTCACCGTAATCGCCCAGGCCTCGTCTTCTTCCCGCCCCGCGACCAAAATCTCGCCCGGCTGGCCGCTGGCGATAATCGCCTGGCGCGCGTTGCGCAGAAGATTGGCGAGCACACGATAAAGCTGCTCCGGGTCCGCGCGTAACATGAGGCCCGCCGGAATGTCCTCGCCATAGCTCACATCTGCCTCGCCCACGGCAAGCCGTTCCCCCTCGATCACGTCCGAGACAATCTCAATCAGAACCACCTGCGCAAGGCGTGGCGGCGGCTCTTCGGCGCGCCCAAAGGCCAGCGTGCTTTCGCACAGGTTCACCGCCCGCGTGATCGAGTTGACGAGCTTGGGCGCCATACGCTGCACGCCGGGGTCTTCGCTCATCTCGATCCGGTCGGTGAAAAGCTGCGCCGTAGTAAGGATATTGCGCAGATCATGACTCACCTTGGCCACCGCCCCGCCCAATTGCGCCAGATGTTCCTTCTGACGCAGCGCCGCCGTGAGTTCGACCTGAAGCGATTGCAACGCCTCTTCCGCCTCGCGCAATTCGGCCACGCTGGCACGCGGTTGGATGATCCTGCGGGCATCTTCCGGGGCTGCGGCATAGGCCTGCATATAGCGCACCACACCTTTGATCGGGCGTACAAGGAACCCACGCACCGCAAGGAACAAAAGCGACGCCGTCACCGCCGAAATCACCAGCGAGAGCCATAGGATATTAAGCCCGTAATCCATCATCGCCCGGCGCAACCCGCCGGTTTCCATGGTGATCTCGATAAGAAGACCCGCCTCCTGCACCGGCGCGCCAATCACCCGGATCACCCGTTCCTCGGGATCAAAAAGCC
>JAAEZB010000107.1 GCA_018223085.1 Paracoccaceae bacterium | reverse complement strand
GGCGGACGTCAGCTTGACGGTGCTATCTCTTCGATCCGTGCGCTGCCCTCGATCCTCGACGCCGTCGGCGATCAGGTTGAGGTCCACCTCGACTCCGGCATCCGCTCGGGTCAGGACATCCTCAAGACCGTCGCCATGGGCGCCAAAGGCACCTATATCGGCCGCGCCTTCGTCTATGGCCTTGGTGCCATGGGCCAGAAAGGCGTGACCACCGCGCTTGAGGTGCTGCACAAGGAACTCGACATCTCCATGGCCCTCTGCGGCCGCCGCCACATCGATGAACTCGACCGTGACATCCTCCTCATCCCCGAGGATTTCGAAGGCAACTGGCAAGACTGACCCGCCACTGATCCACCTTTGACACCCGCCTTCCGGCGCGCGATAGTGCGCCGGAACTGGTCAAAAGGGCATTCGGGTGCAGGTTTTTCTCAAAGCAAATCTCGCGTTCATCTCCGTGCCCAAAACCGGCAGCACCGCCTATGAAATCGCGATGCGGCCCCATGCCGATATTGTCTTTACCAAGCGGCTCAAACACATGACCGCCGGCAAGTTCCAAAACAAATTTCGTCCCTTCCTCGAAGACAGCTTTGGCCGCAATCCCGAACTGATGGCCGTCATGCGCAATCCCATCGACCAGATCCGAAGCTGGTATAAATACCGAAGCCCCGCGCGCCTTGATCGCGAGGACCGCAACAGTACCGGCGACCTGAGCTTTGATGAATTCGTGCTTGAGGTCATAAGCGACGACCCGGCCCCCTGCGCCGGGATCGGGGCACAGTTCGGCTTTCTCACTGTGAAGGGCGAAACCCCTGTAGACCATCTCTTTGCCTACGAACATCAGCCTCTCATTCGCGGTTTCATCGAAGAGCGCCTTGGCGCAACGCTGAACCTCAAGGACAAGAACGTCTCGCCCGATATCCCCGCGCCAATCTCGCCCAAAGTCGAAGCCCGCCTGCGCAAAGCCCGCGCCAAAGAGTTCGCCCTCTATGAGGCCATTCTTGACGCCGGTGGGGTGCTACGCAAAATCAGCTGAGGCGTATAGGCCCAAAGCCCGCCCTTTTCGCGCCGAATCCTCTTTCCAAACAGGCCCGAACGCGCTATAGGCGCGGCTTCACGCGGGGTGACAGCCTTGGAGGCACCCTGCCCTAAACATATTGGAGAATTAAAATGGCTGGACAGATCCCTGATCTTCACGCCGAAGTCCGGACGGGGACAGGCAAGGGCGCCGCTCGTCAGGCACGTCGCGATGGTATGGTCCCCGGTGTCGTCTATGGCGGCGAAAAGGAACCCCTGGCAATTCAGGTCCCCTTTAACGCGCTTCTCAAAAAGCTCAAAGAAGGCCGTTTCCTGTCGACCCTCTTCAACCTCAAGGTTGAAGGCGAGGACGACGTGCGCGTCATCTGCCGCTCCGTGCAGCGCGACGTGGTCAAAGACCTGCCGACGCACATCGACCTGCTGCGCCTGCACCGCACCACCAAGATCAACCTCTTCATCCACGTTGACTTCATCAATGAAGACACCTGCCCGGGCATCAAAAAGGGCGGCGTTCTGACTGTCGTGCGTCCGGACGTGGAACTGAAAGTGACCGCCGGTGACATTCCGGAAAAGATCACCGTGGACCTTGCTGGCCTCGACATCGGCGACATCATCCACATTTCCGACGTCACCCTCCCGGAAGGCGCCAAGCCGACCATCGACCGTGACTTCGTGATTGCCAACGTTTCGGCCCCCTCGGGCCTCGCGGCAAGCGATGACGACGAAGAAGCCGAAGCTGGCGAAGAGGCCGCAGCGGAAGAATAATCTTCCCGCCCTCAACGGCATTTTCGAAACGCGGCTCCCTCGGGGGCCGCGTTTTTCGTTTCGCCCCCGCCGATTGATTCCGCCCCCCCCGCCGCCTATAGATCACAGGGCATCAGGATCACGGGGAAGCAGCGCATGAAACTCTTTGTCGGACTTGGCAATCCGGGCCCAAAATACGCCGGGAACCGCCACAATATCGGTTTCATGGCCGTCGAGCGCATTGCCGAGGATCATGGGTTTGGCCCTTGGAAGGGCAAGTTTCAGGGCTCTATCTCCGAAGGCCGCCTCGGGCTTGAAAAAGTTCTCCTCCTGCGCCCGGAAACCTTCATGAACCTCTCCGGCCAATCCGTCGGCGAGGCTATGCGCTTTTACAAACTGACCCCCGATGACGTGACCGTCTTTCACGACGAACTCGACCTCGCTCCCGGCAAATGCCGCGTCAAACAGGGCGGCGGCCATGCGGGTCACAACGGCCTGCGCTCCATCCACCAACATATCGGCCCCGACTATGGCCGCGTTCGCCTCGGCATCGGCCATCCCGGCAACAAGAACGCCGTCGCGGGCTATGTGCTGCGCGATTTTGCCAAGGCCGATCAGGATTGGCTCGATGATCTCCTACGCGGCATCTCCGATGGCGCGGCACAGCTTGCCGAAGGCGATAGCGGCAAGTTCATGAACGCTGTCGCCCTGCGCGTGAACCCGCCTCGGTCCTCGGCCACGAAACCCAAGGAAAGCGCGCCCAAACCCGCGCCCACCTCCGAGCCAGAAGATACCCGCAGCCCCCTTCAGAAGCTCGCGGATAAATTCAAATGATCCGCACGGCGCTGCGGGAACAGGCTGGCTATTGCGAAGGCCTCGAAAGCCCCTTCATGGGCCGCCTCCTGCGCCTTCTTGCGGATAACTGGCCAGCCGATACCGCGCTGGCCGCTAAGGTCGACGCCTGGCCCGGCGACATGTCCCCCTATGCCGATAGCCTTCCCTTGCGCATCGCTGGAGGGCTGCACGCGCTCTGCCTCTCTGGTCGTGCCCCGGCCCTTGCCGCCGCTTACCCGCCCGCTCTGACCGACAAAACCACGCTTTGGCCTGCGCTCGACGCCGCGCTGCATGAGCATGACGCCTTCCTTTGCGATTGGATCAATAGCCCGCCACAAACCAACGAACTGCGCCGCTCTGCTGCTCTGATTGGCACGGCGGCGCTTCTGGCCGGCCGCTTCGACCTGCCGTTCCGCCTCTCCGAACTCGGCGCAAGCGGCGGTCTTAACCTCATGTTCGACCACTTCGCCCTCGACCTCGGCGCGTTGCGCCTTGGCCCGGCAAAGGCCCCCGTGACCCTCACACCCGACTGGCGCGGCCCCCTGCCGCCCGACGCCGCCCTCAACATCTCCGAACGGCGCGGCGTCGACCTCAATCCCCTCGACGCCCATACGCCCGAAGGCACCCTGCGCCTCATGGCCTATCTTTGGCCCGACCAATCCGAACGCCTCGCCCGCACCCGCGCCGCCATCGCCATACAGGACGCCCCCGTGGACCGCGCCGACGCCATCGACTGGCTCTCAACCCGGCTCGCGACGACCGAAGGTGCACCACACCTGATCTACCACACCGTCGCATGGCAATATTTCCCCGCCGAAGCCCAACAACGTGGCACCGCCCTGATCGAAGCCGCCGGAGCACGCGCCACCCCCGGCGCGCCCCTCGCCTGGCTCTCCATGGAAACCGACGGCAAAAGCCCCGGTGCCGCCCTGACCCTGCGTCTCTGGCCCGGCGATCATCGCCTTGCCTTAGGCCGCGCCGACTTTCATGGACGCTGGATCGACTGGCAGGCCCCGCCCCATCTCCCCTAACGTAAGACTTGCCAAACGCCCCTGCTCTCTGGCCAACTGCGCCAAACGGGAGGGGTATTCATGCGTACATTCGGAAAATGGCTTGGTCGGATCTTGTTGCTGCTGATCGTCACAGCGGCGGTACTCTATGCTTGGAAACGCGAAGAGATCACCCGGCTGATGGCCGTAAACTCGCTCTTTTCCGCCGAAAAGATCGTCACCAACTTCTCTCATATGGACGCAGCTTTCATAACCACTCCGGTTGATCGCGGCGCCGCCCCCATCACCCCTCTGCCCACGGGCATGCCCATGACCCTTCCCGAGGGGGCCGGAGACTGGATCGACGCCCGCGCCTTGACGGCACTTGTCGTGCTCAAGGACGGCGCACTTGTCCATGAAAGCTACCACCTTGGCACCGCCCCCGAGGATCGCCGCATCTCATGGTCTGTCGCCAAATCCTACCTCTCCGCCCTGTTCGGTGTCGTCATGGCCGAAGGCCATATCGACTCTCTCGATGATCCGGTGGTGAAATACGCCCCCTCCCTCAAGGGCGGTGCCTACGATAAAGCGACGATCCGCAACGTGCTACAAATGTCCTCCGGCGTGACATTCGACGAGGACTATCTCGACTTCAATTCCGACATCAATCGCATGGGCCGCGTGATCGCCCTTGGCGGGACAATGGACGGCTTTGCCGAAGGCCTGACCGAGACCTTCACCGCCCCCGGCGCGCAATGGCAATATGTCTCCATCGACACCCATATCCTCGGCATGGTGATCCGCGGCGCGACCGGTCGCGACATCCCCTCGCTCCTGTCAGAAAAGATCATCGCGCCCTTGGGCTATGAAGAAGCCCCCTATTACATCACCGATGGCGAAGGCGTCGCCTTTGTCCTCGGTGGCCTCAACATCCGCACCCGCGACTATGCCCGCTTTGGCCAGATGTTCCTGCAAAACGGTGCCTATAACGGCCAACAGATCGTCCCCGCCGCATGGGTCGCCGAAAGCACCGTCGCCAGCGCCAAAACCGAACCCGGCAAAATCGGCTATGGTTATCAATGGTGGGTGCCCATCGGCGCCCCCGAAGGCGAATTCCTCGGACGAGGCATCTACGGCCAATATATCTACATCAACCAACCGCTTGGTGTCGTCATCGCATCCAACGCCGCCGACCGGGGCTTTCGCGAACCCGGCGCCCATGCAAGCAACATCGCCATGTTCCGCGCCATCGCCGCCGCCGCGCAATAACGCGGGGTTTGCCGAACCATCTCGCGCATGGCATCATCGTCCACATGATCTATCAGGAACCCTCCATCAACGTTCTGGGCGAACCGCTAACGCCATGTTCCCTAACTCCCAGAACCGGATTCTTCCGCGATGGCCATTGCAATACCTGCGACGAGGATCAGGGCAATCATACCGTCTGCGCCGTGATGACGGCAGAATTCCTCGCCTTCTCGGCCTATGTCGGCAACGATCTCTCCACGCCCCAGCCTGATTTCGCCTTTCCCGGCCTCAAATCCGGTGACCGCTGGTGCCTCTGCGCTGCCCGCTTCCTTCAGGCCCATGACGAAGGCTGTGCCCCGCGCGTCGATCTCTCGGCGACCCATCAACGCGCGCTTGACGTGGTGCCCCTGCATATTCTCAAGGCCTGCGCGCTCTGACCGCCTTGACCTTGCCGCTCACCTGATGTCCATTGCGCCCAAGCCAGCCACCCGGTCTTGCGTCCCTTCGCATCCAAGCCAGCGCACACAGCACTGACATCACGAGAAAAGGGTCCCCCATGTCATTCATCGCCATGAATCGCTTCAAAGTCGTCTCCGGTCGCGAGGCCGATTTCGAATCCGTCTGGTCCTCGCGAGAAAGCCGCCTGAAGGAACTGCCGGGCTTTCAGGAATTCCGCCTCCTCAAAGGCCCCGAAGGCGAGGGTTATACCCTCTATTCAAGCCACGTCATCTGGGACAAACGCGCCGATTTTGAGGCCTGGACCAAATCCGAACAATTCCGCGACGCCCACAAGAACGCTGGCAATTCCAAAACCCAGGGCGCCCTCATGGGCCCACCCGAATTCGAAGGCTTCGAAACCTTGCTTCAGGAAGGCTAAG
>JAAEZB010000002.1 GCA_018223085.1 Paracoccaceae bacterium | reverse complement strand
CACCGCCAAACCTAGTAAGAACCAAATATATCATATCTCTCTAACGATAAAAAACATGTTTCAAGCGCTCCTTAACGGGGCGCTTTTTGCATTTCAGGGGATTTGAAAAGCCCTATCGCTTAATCAAAAGCAATCTCGACAGCCCCGAAAGCCCCGAAATCGGCTGAAATCGCGGTGCCGGGGGGGCATTCGATAGGGCGAATAAAGCTGCCCGAGAGGATTACCTGACCGACTTCGATCCTCTGGCCGTATTGCGCCATGCGGCGAGCCAGCCAGACAACACTTTCCACCGGATCATTCAAAACTCCGGCGCCAACCCCGGTTTCCTCGACTTCTCCATCGCGGCTAACAATCGCTCCAACCCAGCGTAAGTCGGTCTGTTCAGGGGAAAAACGCTCGCGGCCCAGGATAATTCCGGCATTGGCGGCATTGTCGCTGATTGTGTCGAGAACCGAGCGGGCCTGACCAGACACAGGATCTTTGCGCCGGATGCGTGTGTCCAGAATCTCAAGAGCAGGCGTGACGTATTCGGTGGCAGAGAGCACGTCTTCGCGCGTAATCGCATCGCCTGAAAGGGGGGCTTTCATGAAAAATGCGATCTCTGCTTCAATCCGGGGCTGGATGAAGCGATACTTAGGCACATTCGATCCAGTGCTAAAATTCATGTCATCGAAGAGGATGCCGCTATCGGGAATGTTGATGCCAAGCGCGTTTTGCATGGCCCGTGACGTTAGGCCGATCTTCCAGCCGATCACCTTGCGTCCCATAGCACGTTTTTGCACGTAAATCGCGTTTTGGATGGCATAAGCGTCATGCATGGTCATGTCGGGATATTGTAGCGATAGCAGGTCTATCTGCTGACCCGTTTCTTCGGCCTGTAACAGGGCCTTTGCTGCCTGAGTGTGCTCTTCAGGCGTCATGCCTCATCCTCCACACCGTTGCGCAGGAGGCCGATCCCTTCGACCTCGATCTCAACCACGTCGCCGGGGGAGAGGTAGCGGGGCGGATCGAACCGCGCGCCGGCCCCTGTAGGCGTGCCCGTGACGATGATATCGCCTGGCTGAAGTGTCATGAAAGTCGAAATATAGGCAATCTCTTCGCGGATCGGGAACATCATGTTGGCAAGCCAGTCATCTTGGCGCAGCTCTCCATTGACGCGCGTTTGTATCCGGGCCTCGTCGAGTTGAGCCGGGTCGGTAAACGGGACCAGCCAGGGCCCCATTGCACCAGAGCGATCCCAGTTCTTGCCTTGCGTGACGTTGAATTTCGCATGGCGCACCCAATCGCGGATTGTCCCTTCGTTACAGAGTGTCAGAGCCGCAATATGATCATAAGCGTCTTCAGCATTGATGCGGCGCCCGCTTTTGCCAATCACGATGGCCACTTCACCTTCGTAATCAAGCGTATGGTTTTCCGGCGGGCGGACAAGATCTTGCTCATGACCAACAAAGCCGCTGATGAAACGAGGAAAAAGGGACATGTATTTGGGTTGTGCGCTGCCATCTTTGTATTCGGCATTGCGGTTGGGGAAGTTGACGCCAACACAGAGGATACGGCGGGCATTGGGCAGAGGAAGATCGTAGGAAAAGGCGCCGGGCGGGTGGCTGATAAGGGCCTCCTTTGCCGCGCTCAACAGCACCGGAAGACCGTGTGCTTCGATCACGTCTAACAAGGTCGGCCAGTCTGGGAAGAGGGGTGTCAGTGCGCAAAAACCGTCGTCTTTGATGACACCATAAAGGTGCTGACCTTGTGTGATCACTGTCGCGAGTTTCATTTTCACCTCCTCCGTCTTTATGCGCCAAGCTGTGAAATGTGGTGGTCCCCCATGGCAAATCCAATGTGCTTTTGCTCCATGTAGAATTCGAACGACCAGTCGCCGCCATCGCGGCCAATACCGCTTGCCTTGACGCCGCCAAAGGGTGTCGGCAGGTGACGCACGTTTTCAGAGTTCACCCAGATCATGCCCGCTTCGAGCTTATCCGTGAAGCGTAGGGCGCGTGTAAGGTCATTGGTCCAAAGGTAGCCCGTGAGCCCATAGGGCGTATCATTGGCGATGGCGAGGGCTTCAACCTCATCCTTGAATGAGATCGAGGTCAGGACCGGGCCAAAGATTTCCTCGCGCGCGATACGCATGTCGTTATTGGCGTCGGTGAACAGGGTCGGGCGGACGAAATACCCTTCGTTGCCGAGCGTTTCGCCACCTGCGGCAATCGTTGCCCCATCTTCTTTGGCGATGTCGAAATAGGAGGTGACTTTTTTAAAGTGCTCCTCGCCGATCAGCGGGCCAATGACCGTGTCGGGATCAAGCGGGTGGCCGACCTTTATCTGGTTCACGCGCTCGATCAGGCGAGCTTCGAAGTCTTCGCGGATGTTTTCCTGGATAAGAAGGCGCGAAGAGGAGGTGCAGCGTTCGCCATTGATCGAATAGATCATGAAGATCACCGCATCGAGGGCGCGATCAAGATCGGCGTCATCAAAGACAATGACCGGGTTCTTTCCGCCAAGTTCCAGATGCACACGTTTGAGTGTATCGGCACCCTGTTTCTGAATTAGGCTCCCGGTCCGACTCTCGCCGACAAAAGCGATGGCGCGGATCGCCGGGTGTTCGCAAAGCGCTTTGCCTGCGTCTTCGCCAAAGCCGTTCACTGTGTTCCAGACACCGGGGGGTAGGCCCGCTTCCTCGGCGATTTCGACAAGGAGCCGAGCCGAGAGTGGTGACAATTCTGCCGGCTTGTGCACCACGGTGCAGCCGGCGGCGAGTGCCGGAGCGATCTTCCATGTCGAGAGCATGAAGGGTGTGTTCCAGGGCGTGATAACGCCGGCGGGGCCGATCGGGGTCCTGGTTGTGACGTTCATCAATGTCGGCGACTGCAGGGTTTGTCCGTCGCGTGCCGAGGTGACCTTATCGGCAAAGAAGCGGAAGTTTTCTGCGCCTCGGATCGCAGCCTTGGACATGAAACGTAGCGCCTGACCGGTGTCCCAGCATTCACATAGGGCGATCTCTTCGGCCCGTGCCTCAATCGCATCTGCGATGTTGAGAAGGATTTTCTTGCGCTCAAGCGCGGGCATGTCGCGCCAGGCTGGGAAGGCGTCTTTGGCGGCTTGGGCCGCGCGGTCAATATCGGCAGCATTGCCTTGGGCCACAGAGCAGATCACGCTTTTGTCGACTGGTGAAATCGTCTCAAAGCTCCCGGCCGAACCGGGATGGTCCTGACCAGCGATCCGGTTTGCAATGCCTGTCGCACGGAAGCGGTTCAGCAGATCACTCAGTTTAGAGAGATTGTTTTCAAGGCTCGACATGTGTGCTCCCAATGCCTTCCATAAATTAGTTAATATGTTAAGTTAAATTTGAGATTGCTGTCAACTGCCTTGCATTGCTCATGTTTGACAAGGCCGGGGGGCAGTCTCTATCTGGTCGCTAAAGAGGAGGGTGTTATGCCGCATTTCAGTATCGAGTATTCGGCCAATCTCGAAGGGGAGCTGGATATGCGCGCCTTTTGCGAAACGATCCGGGCTGTTGCGGCAGAGATTGAGACGTTTCCAATGGCGGGAATTCGGGTGCGGGCTTTTCGGGCCGAGCATTATGCAATTGCGGATGGGGATCCAAAGCACGCCTTTATAGACATGTCGATCCGCCTGCGGGAGGGGCGGCCACAGGAGGTCAAAGAGGCGGCAGTAGCGAGAATTTTCGCAGCGGCTGAGACCTTTTTAGCCGCCCTTATGGCGCAACGGTCCTTGGCGTTATCTCTGGAGATGCGCGATATTGATGCGGGGCTTTCGCCCAAGGCGGGGTCGATCCGGAAACACCTGTAAAGTGCTCTGAAAATCGACAAAAGACACATGCATGACATGCCTTTCTGACGTAGATCAAGGCGCGCAAGTATGAGAGCGATATCACTGGTCTTCGGAAGCGCCCTAGCAAAAGGCCCGGATCATGTTTCGCCTATCTCTTATTCTACACCTTTTCATTGGTTCGACCATTGCCGGTAGTGCGATGATCGCCGTCCTGACCATGGGCTACGACACGATGACGCCGGTCATGTGGTCTGCGCTTATCGGGTTTGTAGTGTCTTTCCCGCTGTCCTATCTGATTGCGAAAAAACTCTACGAATCCGGGGCTTAAGGCACGCTACGTGCCAAGCCAGGCCTGAAGGGTCTGAATGAATTCGCGGGGCTTTTCGGCGTGGAGCCAATGCCCCGCACCATTGATTTTGGCAAAGCGCGCTTTGGGGAACAGAGCCCGGATCGTTGTGCGGTCCTCGGGTTTGACATAGTCTGACGCGGCCCCGCTCAGGAAGAGTGTGGGGCCTTCATATGCCCCTGAAACGTCCGGCCAACCGATGATCTTGGGCATGTCACGCTCAAGCACATCAAGATTTAGCCGCCATTTTTTATTCTCAATATCAAGCGATTGCGTGAAGAAGCTGCGCAGGGCGGGGTCGTCCACCAGTGGCTCAAGCGCGATCATGGCATCAGAACGTTTTTCGACCTTTGAGAGGTCCACCGCGCGCATGGCGGCGATGTGTTGGCTTTGATCGTGGGTATAGGCGACGGGGGCTATATCGGCGACGATCAGGCGGTTGACGAGATCGGGGCGCTTCAGGGCGAGGACCATCGCGGCTTTGCCGCCCATCGAATGGCCCATGACATCCATCGGGACGCCTTGCGCTTCGATCACCTCTGCCAGATCAGCGGCCATGTCCTCATAGGAATGGGTGTCGAACCAAGGGCTTGTGCCGTGGTTGCGTTGATCGACAGAGATCACGCGGCGGGTCTGGGCCATGCGCTTGGCGATGGCCCCCCAGTTACGGCCAGAGCCATAGAGGCCATGGACAATCAAGAGGTCGGGCAGGGCGGTGCGGGTGCCATATTCGAGCGTGTTCAGCATGGTCTTTCGATAGCAAGTCGCCACCCGAGGCACCAGCCCTGTTGAGAGGCGCGCGGGGCTGGGCTAGGGTCGGGGCAGGAGGAGTTGGCGTGATTGATCCGGCCGAAATCCAGCGTAAGAATGCATCCCTTGCTAAGCTGGCAGGGAAGAGGTTCTCATTTGAACCCAAGGGGTTGGGCCATGCCATGCGCAAGGTTGGGCGGCGTTTGCCGTCGAGGATGCATGCGCATGCACACCAGTTGCTCGACGCGGAACAAAAGGCCGGGCACCCGAAAATCCGTATGCAGCTCAAGGCTGAGCCTATCGAGAAGGCCTATGAGGAGTTGCACGCCGCGCTTGAGGCGGTCGATCCGGGCGACATGCGCAAGGGGCTCATCCTGTCGACACTTGGGATGGTCTCCTTCCATGTGATTGCAGTTTTTACCCTATTGATCGTTGTCCTGGTTTGGCGCGGATTCCTGTGAGCCAGAGGGCACATAGGGCGCCGGGGAGAGCGCATCTCTGAGGACCAAGGTCACGGTGACGAAGCTCACGTAGAGCAGTAGATACCATGATCCCATTTTGGCAAAGCTGACCATATCGCCCGCGTTTTGGCCCGTGTAGAGCCAGATCCGGGTCATGGTGCCGATGTTCTCGGCCAGCCATAGAAAGAAGCTCGAAAGAAAGGCCGCGAGAGGCAGGGGCATCCAGTACCTGCTTTGGCCGATATGGAACCAGATGCGGGTGCGGGCATAGAGAAGAACGGTTGCTGCGAACAGGGCAAGCCGGATATCCGGCAGGTAATGGTGGGCGAAGAAATTCACGTAGATCGCGACCGCAAGTGCGACCGTGGCGGCAAAGGGCGGGTAGGGTGCGAAACGCATGTCAAAGAGCCGGATCACCCGCGCCATGAACGAGCCGACAGAGGCATACATGAAGCCCGAAAAGAGCGGCACGCCCCAAAGCTTGAACAGTCCATCGCCGGGGTAGGCCCAACTCCCGGCATTGACCTTGAAGATTTCCATGGCGGTGCCAGTGATGTGGAATAGCAGGATCACCCGTGCTTCGGCCCAGGATTCAAGGCGAAGGGCGAGAAAGAGGATTTGGAGTGTCAGGGCGTAGAGCAAGAGCGCGTCGTAGCGGGCAATAGGCCAATCGGCGTCCCAGATGCGCCCGGTGATGAGCATTGCGATGAGTAGAAGGCCACCGAATAAGGCGGCCCATCCTTGCTTCAAAACGAACATGAATAGTTCGGCGATGGCGAAGGGTAAACGTGCGCGCATCCAGTCGCCCAGCGTGCGCTCAATCGGTAATGACTTAATATCCATCATGGAACAGAAGCCGGGCGCGGCGGAAATGTCCAGCACTTCTCATGCGGATTGGATTCGGTTCAAAAAACAACCGCCGTCAATATCTCAGACGGCGGTTGCAAAAGTGTTAAATGCGCGCGCGAGAGGCGCGCGGCCCCGATATCAGAGGTTCGGATAGAGCGGGAATTTGGCGCAGAGTTCGGCGACTTTGGCCTTTACGGCCTCTTCGACGGCACCGTTTCCGTCTTCGCCATTTGCGGCGAGGCCGTCCACGACTTCGACGATCATGTCTGCGATCAGGCGGAATTCTTCCTCACCAAAACCGCGGGTCGTGCCGGCCGGGGTGCCGAGGCGGATACCGGAGGTGACCATCGGCTTTTCCGGGTCAAACGGGATGCCGTTCTTGTTGCAGGTGATGTGGGCGCGACCGAGGGCTTTTTCGGTGGCGTTGCCCTTGACGCCTTTGGGGCGCAGGTCGACGAGCATGACGTGGGTGTCGGTGCCGCCGGTGACCATGTCGAGGCCGCCTTTCATGAGCTGATCGGCGAGGGCCACGGCATTGGCGCGAACCTGTTTCTGGTAGGCTTTGAACTCGGGGCGCAGGGCTTCACCGAAGGCCACGGCCTTGGCGGCGATCACGTGCATGAGCGGGCCGCCCTGAATGCCGGGGAAGATCGCCGAGTTGACCTTTTTGGCGATGGCCTCGTCATTGGTCACGATCATGCCGCCGCGCGGGCCGCGCAGGGTCTTGTGGGTGGTGGTGGTGGCCACGTCGGCATAGGGGAAGGGCGAGGGATGTTCGCCCGCGGCCACGAGGCCAGCGAAGTGGGCCATGTCGACCATCAGGTAGGCGCCGACCGAGTCCGCGATTTCACGGAACTTGGCAAAGTCGATCTGGCGCGGGATGGCCGAGCCACCGGCGATGATGAGCTTGGGTTTATGCTCGGTCGCGAGTTCCTGCACCTGATCGTAGTCAAGCAGGCTATCCTGTTTGCGCACGCCGTATTGGATCGCGTTGAACCACTTGCCCGACTGGTTTGGCTTGGCGCCGTGGGTCAGGTGGCCGCCTGCGTCGAGGGACATGCCGAGGATGGTGTCGCCGGGCTGCAGGAGGGCGGTAAAGACGCCCTGATTGGCCTGCGAGCCGGAGTTGGGCTGTACGTTGGCGAATTCACAGCCGAAGAGTTCCTTGGCACGCTCGATGGCGAGGTTCTCGGCCACGTCGACATATTGGCAGCCGCCATAGTAGCGACGGCCCGGATAGCCTTCGGCATATTTGTTGGTCATGACCGAACCCTGCGCTTCCATGACGGCGGCAGAGACGATGTTTTCTGAGGCGATCAGCTCGATCTCGTCGCGTTGACGACCGAGTTCATCGGTGATCGAGCCGAAGAGTTCGGGGTCGCGCGTGGCGAGGGATTCAGTAAAAAAGCCGGGGTCGCGAGTCGCGGTCATTTGGCAGTGCTCCAGATCAGAGAAAGTTGGATGCGGCGTATCTAAAGGAAACACCCTTTGGATAAAAGGCCCTTAAGCGACTTGTGGGCTTGTCTGTGCGACGGGGCTGGTGCAGGGGGTGGAGATGTGATTGCATCGGAAACAGGATGCAGGGGATCGGAAACAGGGATCGGAACCATGTCCAAGGCGATTGCCTTTGTGGCGAGTGAGGCGCCGGTGGCGCAGGTGGCGCGGGCGGCTTTGGTGGCGCGCTATGGCGATTACACGCCGGATGAGGCAGAAGTGATCGTGGCGCTTGGCGGGGATGGGTTCATGCTCCAGACCTTGCATGGCTCGCATGGGATGGACCGGCCGGTTTACGGGATGAACCGGGGCACGGTCGGGTTCCTGATGAATGAATATAGCGAGACGGATCTTCTTGAGCGGCTGGAGGCGGCGGAAGAAGAGGTTATCAACCCGCTCAGGATGCGGGCGACCTGCGCCGATGGATCGGTGCATGAGGAATTGGCAATCAACGAGGTTTCCCTTTTGCGGGCCGGGCCACAGGCGGCGAAACTACGGATCACGGTAGATGGGCGGCTTCGGATGGAGGCGCTTGTTTGTGATGGCGCGCTTCTGGCAACGCCTGCAGGATCAACGGCTTACAACTATTCCGCCCATGGGCCGATCCTGCCGATCGGGTCGGATGTGTTGGCTCTGACGGCGATTGCGCCGTTTCGACCAAGGCGGTGGCGTGGGGCGTTGTTACCCAAGACCGCCAAGGTGCGGTTCGATGTGTTGGACGCGGCCAAGCGCCCGGTGATGGCGGATGCCGATAGCCGGTCTGTTGAGGATGTGGTGTCGGTGGAAATCCACTCCGAGCCGAGCGTGCGGCACCGGTTGTTGTTTGATCCGGGGCATGGGTTGGAAGAGCGCCTGATCCGCGAACAATTCGTCTAAAGGAGCGCCGCTAGGGCGGCGCGCAGGATGTCTCGTCAACGGCCCTTTGGGCCGTTTCCTCGGGGAAAATGCTGCACTCTCGCTCGCCCCGAGCGCTCTTTGTTCAGCGCGCGACTTGTTCGATCGTTGCGGGCGTTTCGCGACAATTTGCTGAGCAAATCATCGCGAAACGCTTATGCCTCCGGCGGGGATATTTATCGCAAGAGAAAGAGGTTAATGCGCCTTGGGGCGGCGAAAACGCATGTCGGTATTACGTCGGTATTACGTCTGCATCGCGGTGGTGGGAGTTGGGCGAAAAGCGGGATTAACGGGGCGCGCGCGGTTACCGAATAGTAAACAGGAACATTGTGCCATTGGGTGGCGTGTGGGGCAAAATCCTACACCGGGCAGCAATGACCTTGTGAGGTCGAGGGGGGGCGGGTTAGAATTGTGTCACGCGTCTTAGTATTTCGACCTCTACGGTGTCAGGACAGATTTTATGAAGAACTTTTTGGCGGCATTGAGCCTCTTTCTCGTGGTTATTGCAGGGGCGGCTATGGCTTACGAACGCGGAGATACCGCGTATGTGTGTTCCAAGAACCAGAAATTTATGTGGGTCGTCGGCGAGGACAGTTGGACGGCCTGTCCGGTGCGTATCCTTCAGAAAGCTGGGGGCAGCTATAAGGTGCTTGCGCATCGGAAGAGCTGTCTCATGTCTGGCAGCAGCATGATCAGTCGGGGGCGTGAGCGCTGGGTAGAAAGTCACCAGCTTTGGCCGTCCCGAAAGGCCTGTGAGGGGACGAGTAAGAAAGCGGCCGCCAAGCCGCGCGGGCAGAAGATCAATATTACCAATAAGTGCGCCCACGCGATTTCCGGGTTTATCTATTACAAATCTCTTGCGGGGACATGGACCCAAGGGAAGCCTTTTCTGATTCCGGGGGATGGAAAGACCTATCCGGCATGGGATGCCAAGACCAAGAACCGGATTATCCAATACTATATCTACCGCGCCGACAGCACGGCCGTATATGGGGCGGGGGGAGGCGTGCGCCTGCCGTACAAGGGTAAGACGGTTGAGTTGAGCCAGTTCGAAGCGGCGCAGCTTCCGGTGCATATGGTTTTTTGCAAATAGGGCTGCGTCGGGGTTTTGGATAGTGGTGTTGTTTTGGGACCAAGCTTGAGCACAAAAAAATACGGCCCCGCAGGATGCGGGGCCGTATTTTTGTATTGGCGATGGTTCAGCCCTTGGCATAACCGAGGGTTTGAAGCGCGTCCTTGATCTCGTCGAGGATTGCCGGATCGTCGATCGTCGCGGGCATCTTGTAGGGGGTGTTGTCGGCGATGTTGACCATGGTGCCGCGCAGGATTTTGCCCGAGCGGGTTTTGGGCAGGCGGTCGACCACAACGGCGAGTTTGAAGGCGGCCACCGGGCCGATCTGATCGCGCACCATTTTGACCACCTCTTTGACCACATCAGCGTGGGCCTTGTCGGCGCCAGCGTTGAGGCAGAGGAAGCCCACGGGCATCTGACCTTTGAGGCTATCGCTGACGCCGATCACGGCGCATTCGGCGACGTCGGGATGGGCGGCGAGCACCTCTTCCATGGCCCCGGTCGACAGGCGGTGTCCGGCGACGTTGATGACGTCATCGGTGCGGGCCATGATGTAGACATAGCCGTCTTCGTCGATCATGCCTGCATCGCCGGTCTCGTAATAACCGGGGAAGTGCGACAGATAGGATTTCTTGAACCGATCCTCGGCGTTCCACAGGTTGGGCAGGGTGCCCGGCGGTAGCGGCAGTTTGATTGCGATGGCGCCAAGCTCTCCCGGTTTCATCGGATGCCCGCCTTCGTCGAGGATTTCGACCTCGTAGCCGGGCATCGGCACGGTGGGCGAGCCGAGCTTGATCGGCAGTTCTTCGATCCCGACCGGGTTCGCGGCGATGGCCCAGCCGGTTTCAGTCTGCCACCAGTGATCGACCACGGGCACCTGAAGCTGATCCTGGGCCCAGACGATGGTGTCGGGGTCGGCGCGCTCTCCGGCGAGGTAGACCTGTTTGAGGCAGGAGAGGTCGTATTTTTTGACGAACTCGCCCTTGGGGTCTTCGCGTTTCACGGCGCGGAAGGCGGTGGGAGCGGTGAAGAAGCTCTTGACCTTATGTTCGGAGATCACGCGCCAGAAGGTGCCCGCATCCGGGGTGCCGACGGGTTTGCCCTCGAACACAATGGTGGTGTTGCCGTGGATCAGGGGGCCGTAGCAGATATAGGAGTGGCCCACGACCCAACCCACGTCCGAGGCGGCCCAGAACACATCGCCCGGTTCCACGTTGTAGAGGTTCTTCATGGTCCAGTTCAGCGCCACGAGCTGACCCGCGGTATGGCGGATGACGCCTTTGGGCTGGCCGGTGGTGCCGGAGGTGTAGAGGATATAGGCCGGGTGATTGCCCTCGACCGGCACACATTCGGCGGGCTCAACCCCGTATTGGAAACCGTGCCAGTTGTAGTCGCGGCCCGGGATCAGTTCGGCGACTTCCTGCTCACGCTGGAAGATGACGCAGAAATCGGGCTTGTGGGTCGATTGCTCGATGGCGTCGTCGAGGAGCGGTTTGTAATGCACGACGCGGCCCGGCTCGACACCGCAGGAGGCGGCGATGATGGCCTTGGGTTTGGCGTCGTCGATGCGCACGGCAAGCTCATGCGCGGCAAAGCCGCCGAAGACCACAGAGTGCACGGCACCAAGGCGGGCGCAGGCGAGCATGGCCTCAAGCGCCTCGGGGACCATTGGCATGTAGATGATGACGCGGTCGCCCTTCTCAACGCCTTTGGCGCGCAGGGCCCCGGCGAGCATGGCGACGCGGTTGCGCAGCTCGACATAGGAGATTTCGCGTTTGGTATGGGTAATGGGGCTATCGTAGATGATGGCGGTCTGTTCGCCACGGCCATTTTCGACATGACGGTCGACGGCGTTCCAGCAGGTGTTGACCTTGGCGTCGGCGAACCATTCATAGAGGTGATCGCCCTTGTCGAAGAGGGCCTTTGAGGGTGCCTCGTCCCAGTCAATCGACTGGGCCGCGTCCATCCAGAACCCTTCGGGGTCATTCTTCCAGGCTGTGTAAACGTCTTTATAGGCCATGGTATTCTCCTCCAAATTCAATGCTAGGGTGTTACGGGAGGGGCATGGTTTGCGGCAAGACACTTTCGGGACGTAGCGTCAGATTATCGCGAATATTTTGCAGTCTTGCGAAAATGCGCACTGCAAATTTTGCAAACTCGCTTTGTTGAGTGGGGTTTGGTTGAAAATTTGCGATCCTTTGCAAATCTGCAAAGTTTTGAGCTGCAAAGGGGCGGTGCGGCGCCTCCTTTGCATTTTTTGAAAATATCGCGGGGGAGCCCCCCGCAGTCTAGCCGTAATGGGCAACCGGTGTTCCGGCGATGGCGGCCATGTTGAGGAGGCCGCGCGCCGTGATGCCGGGGGTCACCACATGGGCGCGGTTGCCCATGCCCATGAGGACCGGTCCGACTTCGAGCCCGCCAGAGCGCATCTTGAGGATGTTGCGCACGCCTGAGGCCGCGTCGGCATGGGCGAAGACGAGGACGTTGGCCTCGCCCTCAAGGCGGGAGGCGGGGAGGATGCGGGCGCGCAGCTCGGGGTCGAGGGCGACATCGACGGGCATCTCGCCCTCATAGGTGAAATCGCGCGGGGCGGTGTCGAGGATCGCCATGGCTTCGCGCAGGCGTTTGCCGGAGCCTTCGGCTTGATTGCCGAATTGCGATTGCGAGCAGAGCGCGATCTTGGGCTCGATGCCGAAGCGGCGCACGTGGCGGGCGGCGCCGAGAATGATCTCGGCGAGCTGTTCCGGGGTCGGGAGTTGGTGCACGTGGGTGTCGGCGATGAAGAGGGGCCCGTCTTCGAGGATCATTAGCGACAGGGCGCCGTGGGGCCGCAGGTCTTGGGTGCCGAGGACCTGATTGACGTAGTTGAGATGCCAGCGGTATTCGCCAAAAGTTCCGCAGATCATGCTGTCGGCCTCGCCGCGTTGCACGGCGACGGCGGCGATGGCGGTGTTGTTGGTGCGCAGGATCGCCTTGGCGAGGTCCGGGGTCACGCCGCGACGCTGCATGATGTCGTGGTAGGTGTTCCAGAAATCGTAGTAGCGCGGATCGTTCTCGGGGTTCACGAGCTGGATGTCGCGGCCGGGGCGGATATCGAGGCCGAGCTTTTCGCAGCGCGCCTCGATCACCTCGGGGCGGCCGATGAGGATCGGGGTTTCTGTGGTTTCCTCAAGCACGGCTTGGGCGGCGCGCAAGACGCGTTCATCCTCGCCCTCGGCAAAGATGATGCGGCGCGAGGCGGCGCGGGCGGAATGGAAAACCGGGCGCATGAGTAGGGCGGATTTGAACACCGATTGATCGAGGCGGGCCTTGTAGGCTTCGAGATCGTCGATGGGGCGGGTGGCGACGCCGCTTTCCATGGCGGCCTTGGCGACGGCGGCGGACACAACGCCGACGAGGCGGGGGTCAAAGGGTTTCGGGATCAGGTAATCGGCACCGAAGGTCAGGTCTTCGCCCTTGTAGGCGGCGGCGGCCTCGGCGGAGGTTGTGGCGCGGGCGAGTTCGGCGATCCCGGCAACGCAGGCGAGGGACATGTCGTCATTGATCTCGGTCGCGCCCACGTCGAGCGCGCCGCGGAAGATGAAGGGGAAGCAGAGGACGTTATTGACCTGATTGGGGAAATCGCTTCGGCCTGTGGCGATGATCGCGTCGGGGGCGACCGAGCGGACGGCGTCGGGCATGATTTCCGGCGTAGGATTGGCCAGCGCAAAGATGATTGGGCGTTTGGACATTTTGGCGACGTGATCGGGCGTGAGGACACCGGGGCCGGAGAGGCCGAGAAAGAGGTCCGCGCCGTCGATCACGTCGTCCAGCGTGCGCAGGTCGGTCTTTTGCGCGAAGGCGGCTTTTTGCGGGGTCATGTCTTCGGTACGGCCCTCATAGACGAGGCCGTGAATATCGCAGAGCCAGACATTTTCGCGTTTCACGCCGAGTTTCAAAAGCATGTTGAGGCAGGCGATGCCCGCCGCGCCGCCGCCCGTCGAGACGATCTTGATGTCCTCAAAGGATTTCCCGGCAACTTCGAGCGCATTGGTTGCGGCGGCGCCGACGACGATGGCGGTGCCGTGCTGATCGTCGTGGAAGACGGGGATATTCATGCGTTCGCGGCAGATTTGCTCGACGATGAAACAGTCGGGGGCCTTGATGTCTTCGAGGTTGATGGCACCAAAGGTTGGGCCGAGGGCACAGACGATATCGGCGAGTTTCTCGGGGTCGCTCTCATCGACCTCGATATCGAAACAGTCTATATTGGCGAATTTCTTGAACAGGACGGCCTTACCCTCCATCACCGGCTTGGAGGCCAGCGCGCCGATATTGCCAAGGCCAAGCACGGCGGTGCCATTGGTGACCACGGCGACGAGATTGCCGCGCGCGGTATAGCGCGAGGCGTTGGCGGCATCGTCCTTGATTTCGAGGCAGGCTTCGGCGACGCCGGGAGAATAGGCGCGCGAGAGATCACGGCCATTGGCGAGCGGCTTGGTGGCGCGGATCTCAAGTTTCCCCGGCTTGGGGTGTTCATGATAAAAAAGGGCTGCCTGACGCAGGCTCTCCTTGGATGTGTCCGACATGTCTCCGCCTCCTGACTCGCTATAGTTTAGCCTTAAACTATATTTTCAGGAGATAAAATGGGCAGAATGCGTAGGCGGCGCGGTCTTGCAAATTCCCGCGTGCCGTCCCACTCTTCGGGGCAGTTCGTAATCGTCACGGGGAGTAGGTGCGATGAGCCTTGAGAAAGCGGCACGGGATGTGCGGGACAATGCCTATGCGCCCTATTCGGAATTCCGCGTTGGCGCGGCAATTCGGGGCGAAAGCGGCGCGGTCTATACCGGCTGTAACGTGGAAAATGTGGCCTACCCGGAAGGCACCTGCGCCGAAGCCGGAGCAATCGCAGCGATGGTCGCGGCGGGCGAGACACGTCTTACGGAGGTCTATGTCATTGCCGATAGTCCGCATCCGGTTACGCCCTGTGGCGGGTGCCGTCAGAAATTGGCGGAGTTCGGCACCGGCGATGTCGTGGTGACAATGGCGACGCTTGACGGGATGACGGAGGCGATGACCCTTGCGGAGCTTTTGCCGGGGGCGTTTGGGCGGCATCATCTGGGCGAAGGGCACGGGTAAGCGAGATGGATGCGCGCGAAGTTATTGCCCGGCTGCGCCGGGATGAGGCGTCGGGCGAAGCGGCGCTGCGGTGGTTTGCGCAAGGGTTGGCCGATGGCACGGTCAGTGATGCACAGGCCGGGGCCTTTGCCATGGGGGTTTGCCTGCGGGGCCTTAGCGAGGGCGAGCGCGTCGCGCTGACCGAAGCGATGCGCGATAGTGGCACGCGGATGGCTTGGGATATGCCGGGTCCGGTTCTCGACAAACATTCGACAGGGGGCGTGGGCGATTGCGTGAGCCTTGTTCTTGCGCCAGCGTTGGCGGCGTGCGGGGCTTATGTACCGATGATTTCGGGGCGGGGCCTTGGGCATACGGGCGGCACGCTTGATAAGATGGAGGCCATTCCGGGGCTTGCCACCGGGGTTAGCGAAGAGCGGTTTCGCGCCATTGTGGGCGAGGTGGGATGCGCCATTGTGAGCGCGAGCGCGAATTTGGCCCCGGCGGATAAGCGGCTTTATGCGATCCGGGATGTGACGGCGACGGTCGAAAGTATTGATCTTATTACGGCGTCGATCCTGTCGAAGAAATTGGCGGCGGGGCTTGAGGGGCTTGTTCTTGATGTGAAATGCGGTTCGGGCGCGTTTATGAAAACGCCGGACGAAGCGCGGGCCTTGGCGCAGGCGCTTGTGGCGACGGCCAATGGCGCGGGATGTGCGACGCGGGCCGTGATTTCCGATATGAACCAACCGCTTGCGGCCAGCCTTGGGAATGCGCTTGAGGTTGCCGAGAGCATGGAGGTTCTATGCGATGGGGCCGGAGGGCCTTTGCGGGATCTGACTGTGGCGCTGGGCGGGATGCTGCTTGAGGGCGGCGGATTGGCCAAGGATGCCGAGGAAGGCGCGGCAGAGATTGATCGCGCGCTCAGCAGTGGCGCGGCGGCGGAACGATTTGGCCAGATGGTTGCGCTTATGGGCGGGCCTCTGCGCTTTGCCGAGGATTGGCGGCGGTTCTTGCCCGAGGCGACGGTCATTCGCGAGGTGGCCGCGCCCAAAGCGGGCTATGTCACGGCGATGGAGGGCGAACGTCTTGGCCTCGCCGTTGTTGCGCTCGGCGGGGGACGGCAGGTCGAGAGCGACGTGGTTGATCCGGCGGTGGGGCTTTCGGATATGGTCCGACTTGGGGCATGGGTCGAGAAGGGCGCGCCGCTTTGCCGGGTGCATGCGTCGCGGGAAGGGGCCGCGAAGGCCGCCGAGGCGGCGGTATTGCAGGCGGTCGAGATCGGGCCGGAAGCGCCAGAGGTGCCGGGGCTGATCCATGAGAGGATCGGGTAATGGCGCGGGCCTTTCTTGTGGTGATGGATAGCGTCGGCATTGGCGGCGCGCCGGATGCGGCGGATTTTTCAAGCGGCGGTGTGCCGGATACGGGCGCGAACACGGTTGGGCATATCGCCGAATGGTGCGCGCGGGAGCGGCCCGAGGGGGCGTTGCGTCTCCCGGTGTTGGATCGGCTCGGCCTTGGGGCGGCGGTGCGGCTTGCCAGCGGGATGGAGGCTCCGGGATTGAGCGCCGAGCCTGAGGGGCTTTGGGGCGCGGCGACGGAAAAGGGGCCGGGCAAGGATACGCCCTCGGGGCATTGGGAAATGGCGGGGCATATGGTGCCGTTTGAATGGACCTATTTCCCCGAGACAGTGCCGTGTTTTCCGGAAGATATTATCGCGGCGGTTTGTAAGGCGGCCGGGGTTGAGGGGGTTCTTGGCAATTGTCATGCCTCAGGGACGGAGATCATTGCGCGGTTGGGGGAAGAGCATCTGCGCACGGGGTTGCCGATTTGTTATACCAGCGCGGACAGCGTGTTTCAGATCGCGGCGCATGAAGAGGTGTTCGGGCTGGAGCGGTTGCTTGGGCTCTGCGAAGAGATCGCGCCGATGCTGCATGAGCGGCGGGTGGGGCGTGTGATTGCCCGGCCTTTCGTTGGCAGCGTCGAAGAAGGGTTTACGCGGACCACGAACCGTAAGGATTATGCCATGGTGCCGCCCGCGCCGGTTTTGCCGGATTGGATCGCGGCGGCGGGGGGCGTGGTGCATGGGATTGGCAAGATCGGGGATATTTTCTCGATGCGGGGGATTGCGGATTGCGCCAAGGGGAGCGATGCGGATCTGATGCAGGCTTTGCAGGAAAAGGTCGAGGGGGCGGAGGATTTCAGCCTTACCTTTGCGAATTTCGTTGAATTTGACAGTCTTTATGGCCATCGACGCAATCCGGCGGGTTATGCGGCGGCGCTTGAGTGGTTTGACGGGGCGATTGGCAAGGTGATTGCGGGTCTGCGCGAGGGCGACCTTTTGATCCTCACGGCGGATCACGGCAATGATCCCACATGGGCGGGAACCGAACATACGCGCGAGCGGGTGCCGGTGCTTTGTGCCGGTGTCGGGGCGGGGTGCCTTGGGCATGTGGATTTTGCCGATATGGCGGCGAGCGTGGCGGCGCATCTTGGTATTGAAGAGCGCGGCGAGGGGAGATCGTTTCTTTGAAGGCACTGCCGAAGGTCGAGTTGCACCTGCATCATGAGGGCGCAGCGCCGCCCGCGTTCATCCGTCAATTGGCGTATGAGCGGAAGGTGGATATTTCCCGCGCGTTTGACGCGGAGGGGGGCTATGCCTTTGAGGGGTTTCAGCATTTCCTTCAGGTCTATGAGGCGGCGACGAGTGTGCTTAGGACGCCAGAGGATTATGCGCGCCTGACTAAGGCGGTGCTTGAGGATCGCGCCGAAGATGGGGTGATCTATTGCGAGACGTTTCTCAGCCCGGATTTCTGTGGTGGTGGTGATGTGGCGGCGTGGCGCGACTATTTGGCGGCCATTGTCGAGGCGGCGAAACAGGCCGAGGCGGCGCATGGGATACTCTGGCGCGGGGTGGTGACGGCGGTGCGCCATTTTGGGCCGGAACAGGCCAAGCGCACGAGCCTGTGCGCGGCGGAGACGGCGGGCGACTGGATCACCGGCTTTGGCATGGGCGGGGATGAGACCAAAGGCAAACAGGGAGATTTCGCCTATGCCTTCGATCAGGCGCGGGAGGCGGGATTGCGCCTTACGACCCATGCGGGGGAGTTTGGCGGGCCGGAAAGCGTTTGGGAGGCGATCCGGGATTTGCATGTAGAGCGGATTGGTCACGGGGTACGGGCGATTGAGGATGCGCGCCTTGTCGAGGAGCTGGCGGCGCGTCAGATCACGCTTGAGGTTTGTCCGGGATCGAATGTGGCGCTGGGCCTTTATAAGGATTTTGCGGCCCATCCGATTGCGCGGCTGCGCGATGCCGGGGTCAAAATCACGGTTTCGACGGATGATCCGCCGTTTTTCCATACCAATCTCCCCCGGGAATATGACATGTTGGCGGAAAGCTTCGGCTGGGACGAATCCGATTTCCGCGCTCTCAACCAAACTGCCGCCGAAGCCGCCTTTTGCGATACCGAGACGCGCGCGCGGATCATGAAGAAACTGGAGACAGAATAGATGGATCACCTGACCGTCGTCGATCACCCGCTTGTGCAGCATAAACTCACCATCATGCGTCAGAAGGACGTTTCGACCGGCGAGTTCCGCCGTTTGCTGCGCGAGATCAGCCAGCTTTTGGCCTATGAGGTGACACGCGAGTTGCCGATGACGACGAAGCGGATCGATACGCCGATGCAGGAGATGGACGCGCCGGTTTTGGCGGGGCGCAAGCTCGCGCTGGTGTCGATCCTGCGGGCGGGCAATGGTCTTTTGGATGGGATGCTTGAATTGATCCCGTCGGCGCGGGTTGGGTTTGTTGGTCTTTATCGCGACGAAGAGACCCTTGAGCCGGTGCAGTATTATTTCAAGGTGCCAAGCGAGTTGGATGAGCGCCTTGTGATTGCAGTTGACCCGATGCTGGCGACGGGGAATTCCTCGGTTGCGGCGATTGATCTTCTGAAAGAAGCCGGGGCCAAGGATATCCGGTTCCTGTGCCTGTTGGCAGCGCCCGAGGGCGTCGCGCGGATGAAGGAAGCACACCCGGATGTGCCGATCGTGACGGCCGCGCTCGATGAGCGTCTGAACGAGAAGGGCTATATCCTGCCGGGTCTTGGCGATGCCGGAGACCGGATGTTCGGCACCAAATAAGCGCGCAAACCACCTCTATGGGTGGTTTACTCATATTGAGTTTTGCGGTTATGCTGCCCCCAGATATTGTGGGGGCACAATGAAACTAATACGAGTAATCGCGATTGCCGTCATTGCGGGATCTATGGGTGTCGGCGCAGCCGTTGAGGCCCAATCCCTCAAGAACGTCGATCAGCCGAACGAATTTCCGCCCGCGTCCTACAAGGGGCGCCAGTATGTGGACAGCAAGGGCTGTGTCTATATCCGCGCCGGGGTTGATGGCAGCGTCACCTGGGTGCCGCGGATGAGCCGGGACCGCAAGGTTCTGTGCGGTTTCAAGCCGACGCAGGTTGCAGGGGCGACCAAGCAACAGGTCGCGCCGACGCTGGGCAAGAACGTGACGGTGCTCAAGGCGGCCCAGCCCGAGCAGGGCGCGCCCAAGGCGACAGCCCAGGCGAAACCCGCCATGGCCAAGCCCGTTGCGAAACCGGCGGCCAAGCCAAAGCCGCGCGTTATCACCGCCGCGCCGGCCCCTTTGAGCAGACCCAAGCCCAAGCCTGTGGCCAAGCCGAAAGTGACCGTCGCAGCGCCATCGAAACAACCGCGCCGGAGCCTTGAACAGGTGCCGCGTCGTTCGGGCCTTTCGGCGCCATGCCGAGGCGGCGGGGCGACCCATAAGGGGCTCGCGGTGCGCTGTGGTCCGCAGGCGGAACTGCCCTATACACCGGGCAGCGGCCGACCGACGGCCCCCGCGCCTATCATCAACATCGAGCGTCAGGGATCGTCTTATATGGGCGCGCCTTATATGGGCGCGCCGCAAGGCCGGATCGTGCGAGAGGGGCAGGTTGGCCCGAATGTGCGCGTGGTGCCGCGCCATATCTATGAAAAACGTCAGTTTGCCATGGTGCATGTCGAGCCGCCCGAGGGCTATCAGCGGGTATTCGAGGATGGGCGTCTCAACCCCTATCGTGGTGAGCAAACCTTTGGCGGCAAGGCCGCTATGGAGCGGGTCTGGAATTTGGGCGTGCCGCATAAGCTACGCCGGGGCAATGCCGAGACGATGGCTATGGTGTCAACGCAAGGCACGGCGGTCGTGTCGACCAAGAGCGCGCCTGCGAAAAAGGCGCTGCGCGTGGGCGGTCAGGGCTATGTACAGGTCGCGAGCTATAGTGATTACGACGCGGCGCAGAGTGCGGCGCGTCAGGTTCAGGCGCTGGGCCTGCCGGTGCGGATCGGCACTTATGAGCGTCAGGGCGTGACCCGGCGCATGGTTCTCGCGGGGCCGTTTGGCAATGCGGATGCGGCGCAAGGGGCATTGGCCAAGGCGCGCGGAGCCGGGTTCTCTGGCGCGCGGTTGCGCAAATAAGGATGGGATCGGTCCGGGGACGGGCCGATCAGCCTCCACAAATCCCCTGAAGCGCGACCCAATCGCCATCTGACAGCACCGGACGGGGCGAGGTCTCGAAGGGATCGGCCTCGATCAGGGACAGGGTATTTTCGCCCGAGGGATCAAGCGCATAGGCGTAGGGCGTTGATTTCACTTCATAATAGGTAAAGAGGCCGAGCAGGATCTCGGGGTCGGCCTCGGGGCGGGGTTCGACGACGAGGGCCTCGGCATGGGTGCGCAACGTGTCTTCGGGCAGGGCGCCCGTGGTCAGCAGGCGCAGCGTTGTCAGCGTGCCTTGAGCTTCAAGAAGGACTTGCAGGGGATCGCGCTCGACGGCGTCGGCCTTGGCGGCGAGCACGTAGCCCGCGGCGACATCGGGGTCTTCGAAATCTTCGACAATGGCGCGGTTGAGCAGCACGGCACCGCCGGGCAGGGCGAGTGTGTCCTGCACCCCGCCGCGCAGCACCACGAGGCGCGGCACTTCGAGCCGTTCGGCCAGACGGGTGAGGGCGGGCGTGGCGAGCATGCTATGGCAGGGTTCGCCGGTAAGGCGGGTGAGTTCGTTCTCAAGCTGTTGGCCGATCTCGATGCGTTTGGCTTGGGGGACGACGCTCAGGGTATGGTCCAGAAGTGCACCGGGCAGCCAGAACACGGTGAGCGCGGCGACAGAGGCAATGGAGGCGGTCAGGGTCACGAGGCGCAACCGGCCAGGGCGAGGGCGGCGACGGTCAATGGCGGCGCGCAGGCTCTCGATGGCTTCGATCATGTGGGCTTCGCTCTCGGCGAGTTCGAGGGTTTCGCCGGGATCGCCATCCGGGGCGTAGATCGCGGGGCGTTTACCCTTGTTGAGGCGGGCCACGGCGGGCAGGGACCAATGGGCGAGGGGGCGATCCTGCATGTCGGAAATGGTCAGGGTCGCTTCGCCAATCGAGACAATCACGTCGCGGCGCTGGGCGTCGGGCGCGGGGCGCCAGAGGCCGGAAGCCTCAAGCCGTTCGAATTTTGTCAGGGCTGTCTTGGTCATGGATGATGTCGCGCGGGCTGCTCTGCCTCTTGGGGGCTTAGGATAGCACGGCGCAGGGGGCGGCGGCAACGCAGCATCGCCGGGATGGGCAAGGGGCGGCGAGGGTGGTATGTTTAGGCCATGAGAGCCTTTGTTTTGATGATGCGCGCGCGCCCTGGAGCGCGAATTACGGTCCCGGCCTGAACCGCCGGGCCGGGGTATTCGTCTGCAATTTTCACGTGCTTTGCACGGATCAGAGGTTTTTCAATGTCTAAAAATCAACCCACCCTGCACATGATGTGCGGGAAGATCGCCGCCGGGAAATCTACGCTTTGCGCCGAGTTGGCGCGTGCGCCGGGGCATGTTCTTATTTCTGAGGATGCATGGCTTGCCGCGCTGTTTGGCGAGGATATGGCAAGCGTGCAGGACTATGTGCGCTATAGCGCGCGGTTGCGCGATGCGATGGGGCCGCATGTGGCGGCGCTTTTGGGGACTGGGGTGTCGGTCGTCCTCGATTATCCGGGCAATACGCGGATGGTGCGGGATTGGATGCGGGGCATCCTTGAGGAAAGCGGCGCGGCGCATGTGCTGCATGTTCTTGATGTGCCGGACGAGGTTTGCCTTGCGCGGCTCAGGGCGCGGAACGCCGAGGGCGGGCACGATTTCGCGGCCACGGACGCGCAGTTTCGTATGATCTCAAGCTATTTCGAGCCGCCCGAACCGGAAGAAGACTTCACGATCTGGCGGTATGGGGGAGGGGATCACCAGTAATCGGGATTGTCCAGCGCGTTGGCGCAGGTTGCGGGGCCTTGCAGGGGGCGGAGCGGTGCGTCGGTCAGGCTTTGTGCGATCCAGCCTTCGGGTTGGCTCAGCGGTTGGGGCGCGGGGACGGTGTCGGTATTGACTGGCAAGAAGCCAACCTTGCCATAGAAGGCGGGGTCGCCATAGGTCACGGCGAGGTCGATGCCTTCGGTGCGCAGGGTGGTGAGGGCAGCGGTCAGGAGGGTCTGTCCGACGCCTGTGCCCTGATGATCCGTGGCAACGGCCATGGGCGAGAGGAGAAAGGCGGTGCGGTCGTCGCCTGCAAAACGCAGGCGGGTAAAGATCGCGGTGCCGATCAGCGCGCCGTTCTCTTCGGCAAGAAAAACGCGGAGGTCGTCGTCGGGCGTTTCGGAAAGGAGCGCCCCTGCGAGGTTGCCAATCAGAGCGCCTTCTTCGGCACCTTCAGAGGCGGTGAAGGTGGCCTTGAAGAGAGCCGAGATTTCGCCATGGCGGGTTTCGTGCGTTTGGGTCACCTGCATCGGGGCTCCTTGCCCAAGCGCCCCTGAGGGCCCTTGGGCGGGTGAGGATCAGAGGGTTTTCGCCTGCTCGCGCAGTTCGAATTTCTGAATCTTGCCGGTCGAGGTTTTGGGGAGTTCCTGAAACACGACTTTTTTCGGGGTTTTGAACCCGGCCAGCGTGGCGCGGGCGAATTTGATCACCTCTTCTTCGGTGGCCTCCTTGCCGGGGAGAAGTTCGACGAAGGCGCAGGGGACTTCGCCCCATTTTTCGTCCGGTTTGGCGACCACAGCGGCGAGGGAAATCGCCTCATGCGCCATCAGGACGCCTTCGACCTCGACCGAGGAGATGTTTTCACCGCCCGAGATAATCACGTCCTTGGCGCGGTCGGCGATCTGAACATAGGTGTCGGGGTGGTGCACGGCGATGTCGCCGGAATGGAAGACGCCCCCTTCAAAGGCTTCGGCGGTGGCTTCGGGGTTTTTGTAATAGCCTTTCATCACGCCATTGCCGCGGAACATGATTTCGCCCTGAGCCACGCCATCACGGGGGATGTCGTTGAGTTTGGAATCGGTGACGCGCAGTTCTTCGATACAGGGCATGGGCACGCCCTGACGCGCCTTGACGGCGGCGCGGTCGTCGCCTTCGAGATGATCCCATTTGGCCTGCCATGTGCATTCGGTGGCGGGGCCGTAGACTTCGGTCAGGCCATAGACATGGGTGATGTTGAAGCCAAAATTCTCAATCGCCTTGAGGGTCGCGGGGGCGGGCGGCGCGCCGGCGGTGAAGACTTCGACGGTATGGTCGAAAGTGCGGCGTTCCTCATCCAGAGCGTTGACGATCATGTTGAGAACGATGGGGGCGCCGCCGAAATGGGTCACACCTTCGTAGTGGATCGCGTTGTAGATCGCCTGAGCGGTGATGTCGCGGCAGCAGACAATCGTGCCGCCGAGGAGGGGCATCATCCAGCTATGGCACCAGCCGTTGCAATGAAACAGGGGCACGATGGTCAGGTAGGTCGGGTGGAGCGTCATGCGCCAGCTCACGACCTGTGCCATGGTGTTCAGGTAAGCGCCGCGGTGGTGATAGACGACGCCTTTGGGGCGGCCTGTGGTGCCGGAGGTGTAGTTGAGGGCGAGGCTTTCCCATTCGTCTTCGGGCATGATCCAGTCGAAATCGGGATCACCGGAGGCGAGGAGATCCTCGTAGGTCATGTGTTTGCCCGAGGCGTGCCAGCCGTCGAAATCATCGGCAACTTCGATGATTTTGGGGCCGGGGCCGTCCATCTTGGCAATCGCGGCTTCGGTCACATCAAGGAATTGCGGGTCGACAAGGACGACCTTGGCACCG
Organism: Paracoccaceae bacterium; assembly: GCA_018223085.1. Classification (GTDB taxonomy): domain Bacteria; phylum Pseudomonadota; class Alphaproteobacteria; order Rhodobacterales; family Rhodobacteraceae; genus Shimia. Next base: position 58,086 of record JAAEZB010000002.1, on the reverse strand, counting down.
CCATGTTCGAAGATATAGGCGATGGTATCGACATCGAGGCGGATGTTGATGGCATTCAGAACGCCGCCGCAGGCGGGCACGCCGAAATGGGCCTCGACATGGGCGGGGAGGTTGGGAAGGATCGTGGCCACCACATCGCCGGGGGTAATCCCAAGTTTGACGAGGGCCGAGGCAAGGCGGGTGCAGCGCTCATAGTGTTGGGCATAGGTGGTGCGGTGTTTGCCATAGACCACGGCAAGGTGATCCGGCCAGACATCACGCGCGCGTTTGAGATGCGCCAGTGGTGTCAGCGGCGCATAGTTTGCGGCGCATTTTTCGAGCCCGGTTTCATCGGCCATCCATCCCATCGGAGCCTCCTCCCTTGATTCCTCGGTGGTTTGTCGGTTTTACGACAGAAGCGCGCGACGATGGTAGTGCGTAGTGCTACGTAGGCGCGTCTTTGGGGGAGAATGCACAGGTGAACGAGGCAGGCAACAGGCCATTGGCGGCGGCGCTGGCGATGGTGGTGGCGATGGCGGTGATCGGCTTTGTCGATACGTTCATCGGGTTGATCGCCGAGACGGTGGGCCTTTGGCAGTTTCACGCCATGCGCAGCGCCTTGATGCTACCACTTCTGGCGATGATGCCGATGCTTGGGCTTGGGAGCCTTTGGCCGAACCGGTGGGGCCGGGTTTTGGCGCGCTCAGGGGTGCTTTCTCTGTCGATGATGCTCTATTTCGGGGCGCTGGGCCTGATGCCGGTGGCGCAGGCGTTGGCGGGGATGTTCACCTCGCCGCTTTTTGTGTTGCTTATCAATGTTGTGGTGATGGGACAGCGGATCGGGGTCTGGCGCGGGGGCGCGGTTGTTCTTGGGTTCGTGGGGATTTTGCTTGTCTTGCAGCCGGGGGGCGAGGGGTTTGGCCCGGTTATGTTGATGCCGGTGGCGGCGGGGTTCTTTTATGCGGTGTCGGCGATTGCCACGCGCAGTTGGTGCGAGGGCGAAAGCGCGGTGTCGCTTCTTGGGGTGAATATGGCGATGCTGGGGGGGATCGGTCTTGTGGTGTCGCTTGCGTTTGCGGCGTGGGGCGGGGATGAGACGGGGTTTCTTTTACGCGGATGGACCGGGGCGTTTGGTCCGGCCTTGCCATGGATCGCGTTGCAGGCGGTGTGTTCGCTTGGGGCGGTGTTCCTTATCATTCGCGCCTACCAGATGGATATTCCGACCAATGTTGCGGTGTTCGAATATGCCGTGATGGGGTTCGGGCCGGTTTTTGCCTGGCTTTTGTGGGGGCAGGGGCTTGGAGCTTGGCAAGGATTTGGAATCGCTCTGATCGTCGCGGCGGGCCTTATCATTGCGCTGCGATCGCGTGAGGGGCGCGATTAGGGCCGGGCGAAATCCCCCTGTTTCAGGTGCAATACATGGTGTTTTCCCGTGGACTGGCCCCGTTTGGGAAACAATGCCCCAAAAGGACCGCTTTTCGACCCTCAGGATTCCTTACAAATTAAGACAAATCCTCCTGATGAAAACTCTGATGACCAAACAGAGGGGATGACATGTTTGGATGGGTGACCTCGGGGCCGGATCTTGTGCGGCCCGCGCGTGAGAAGACACGATATGAGGATCCGGTCCTGAACGGGGCCGGGTGTGGACTCATTGAAGGGACGACCGTGGCGACGCAGGATGGCTGGCGCGCGGTTGAAACGCTACGCAAGGGCGAAAGCGTGCTGACCTTTGATGGGGGCGCGCAAAAGGTGATCGGGGTGATCCGGGATCAGATATGGGGCGGAATCGGGCCCTGCCCGGAAGAGCTTTGGCCGCTTTTCGTGCCGGAAGGGGTGATCGGAAATTGCGAAGAGATGCTTGTCATGCCGCATCAGGGCGTGCTCATCGAGTCCGATGATATTGCCGACCAATGGGGCGATCCTTTTGCAGTCGTGCCGGGGGCGGCGCTTGCGTTGCTTGACGGGGTCGAGCGCGAAGAACCCTATGGCACGGTCGAGGTTGTGCTGCCGATTTTTGAAGAGGACCAGATGATTTTCGTCGATCAGGGGGCTCTTGCTTTTTGTCAGGCGCATTGGGGGGTGAGCGTCGGCTATGTCCCCAAACATGGTGCGGCACAGAATTACAATATGCTGCCGCTTCCGGTTGCGGCGCGGCTTCTTGAAGAGACCTATATGCCGGATAATATCGATTACGGCATGGCCTGATTTTTGAATTGAAAGGCCTGAAAATGAAAGCGCCCGGTCGTAAGGACCGGGCGTTTCGTGTTTTCTGAAAGCAGTCAGGCTCAGGCGGCGGAAGCTTCGGGGCCGAAGCGGCCATAGAAGCTCTGGCCCTTGTCAGCCATTTCGCGCAGGAGCGGCGGGCAGGCAAAGCGGTCGCCGAACTTCTCGGTCAGCTCGTCGCATTTCGCGGCGGCCCAGGGCGTGCCAACGATGTCGAGCCAGGAGAACGGACCACCGGACCACGGCATGAAGCCCCAGCCGAGGATCGCGCCGACGTCGCCTTCGCGGATGTCTTCAAGCACACCGGCCTCAAGCGCGCGGACGGCTTCGAGGACCTGAGCAAAGATCAGGCGGTGCTGAACTTCGGTCACTTCGGGCTGATCATCGGCAAGCGGGAACTTGTCGTTGAAACCTTCCCAGTAGCCAAGGCGTTTGCCCTTTTCGTCGTAATCGAAGAACCCGGCTTTGGCTTTGCGGCCAAGACGGCCTTCGTCGACCATCCAGAAGGTCACGTCATCGGCAATCGACTTGGGATAGGCATCGCCCATCGCTTCCATGGTCGCCTTGGCGATCTTGGCGCCGAGGTCGAGCGAGGTTTCATCCACAAGCTGGATCGGGCCAACGGGGAAGCCCAGAAGCTGGGCCGCGTGATCGATCAGCGGACGGGTCACGCCTTCGCCAGCCATCATCACGCCTTCGTTGATGTAAGGAATGATGCAGCGGTTGGCATAGAAGAAGCGGTCATCGTTGACGACGATCGGCGTCTTGCGGATCTGGCGCACATAGTCGAGGGCCTTGGCCACGGCGCGCGGACCGGTTTCCTTGCCCTTGATGATCTCGACAAGGGCCATTTTCTCGACCGGCGAGAAGAAGTGGATGCCGATGAACTGTTCCGGGCGCACGGAGGCTTTGGCCAGACCGGTGATCGGCAGGGTCGAGGTATTGGAGGCAAAGATCGCATCCTCTGGGATGATCGCTTCGACCTTCTTGGTCATCTCGGCCTTGACGCCCGGATCTTCGAAGACGGCCTCGATGATGAGGTCCACGTCTTTGAGGGCCTCAAGATCGGTCGTTGCGTTGATCTTGGCCAGAAGGGCTTCTTTCTTCTCGGGCGTCGCTTTCTTGCGGGCGATGCCTTTGTCCATGAAGCTTTCCGAATAGGCCTTGCCGCGGTCGGCGGCTTCCTGGTTCTGGTCGATGAGGACCACGTCCATGCCAGCCCTGGCCGAAACGAGCGCGATACCGGCGCCCATCATGCCCGCGCCAAGGACGCCGACTTTTTTGACGCGCTGATCGGGAACGTCAGGGCGGTTGGCGCCTTTTTCGAGCGCTTCCTTGTTGAGGAAGAGCGACCGGATCATGGCCGAGGAGGACGGATTCATCAGGACATTGGTAAACCAGCGGGCTTCGATCTTGAGGGCGGTGTCAAAGGGCACCTGCGCGCCTTCGTAGATCGCCGAGAGCATCGCCTTGGCCGCCGGATAGACGCCCCAGGTGTTGCCGTTGACCATGGCAGAGGCGCCAACGAAGGTCATGAAGCCAGCCGGGTGGTAGGGATCGCCGCCGGGCATTTTGTAGCCCTTCTCGTCCCAAGGCTTGACGATTTTCGGCTCGGACAGAACCCATGCGCGTGCATCGGCCATCGGGTCTTCGCTCACCTCGTCGATGATGCCTGCGCCTTTGGCTTTCTTGGGGTCGACCATCTTGCCCTGAAGCAGGAAGGGCGAGGCGGCCATGGCGCCCATTTTGCGCACGAAACGCGTGGTGCCGCCTGCGCCGGGGAAAATCCCGACGAGGATTTCCGGAAGGCCGATACGGGCCTTGGGGTTGTCGGCCGCAAAGGTGCGGTGGCAGGCGAGGGGCAGTTCAAGGCCGATGCCTGCGGCGGTGCCGGGCAGGACGCAAGCGACGGGTTTGCCGCCCTTGTTGGTCTTGGGGTCCATGCCAGCGCGTTCGATTTTGCGCAGCAGGGCGTGCATCTGCATGATGCCATCAAAGAGACCCTTGGCCGGGTTGTCACCCGCCTGTTCCTTCATCACGGCAAGGAGGTTGAGGTCCATGCCGCCCGCAAAGGAGCCTTCTTTGCCCGAGGTGATGATGATGCCTTTGACGGCGTCGTCGGCCATGGCCTTGTCAAAGCAGGCTTCGAGCTCTTCGAGGCCGGTAAAGGACATGACGTTCATGGATTTGCCGGGCACGTCCCAAGTGATGGTGGCGATGCCTTCGGCGTCGGTCGCGTAGTGGAATTCGGTCATCTTGTCTCTCCTTACACGCGTTCGATGATGGTAGCTGCGCCCATGCCGGACGCGATGCAGAGGGTTGCGAGGCCGGTTTCCTTGTCCGAGCGCTCAAGCTCGTCGAGAAGCGTGCCGATGATGATGGCGCCGGTGGCGCCGAGCGGGTGGCCCATGGCGATGGAGCCGCCATTGACGTTGACGATTGAGGGATCGACGTCGAAGGCCTGCTGGAAGCGCAGAACGACCGAAGCGAAGGCCTCGTTGACCTCAAAGAGATCGATGTCGGAGATCGCCATGCCGCTATCGGCGAGGATTTTCTGGGTCGCGGGGACCGGGCCGGTGAGCATGATGGTCGGATCGAGGCCGATCTTAGCGGTGGCCTTGATGCGGGCGCGGGGCTTGAGGCCGTATTCCTCGCCGAATTCCTTGTTGCCGATCAGGACGCCTGCGGCGCCGTCCACGATACCCGAGGAGTTCCCGGCATGGTGGATGTGGTTGATCGCGTCGAGGTGCGGGTATTTCATCAGCGCGAGCTTGTCGAAACCGGGCATCACTTCGCCCTGTTCCTTGAAGGCAGGCTTGAGACCGCCAAGCGAGGTCATGTCGGTGCCGGGGCGCAGATATTCGTCGCGGTCGAGAATGGTCAGGCCGTTGATGTCTTTGACGGCGATGATCGACTTCTCAAAGCGGTTCTCTTCCCAGGCTTTTGCGGCGCGGCGTTGGGATTCCACGGCCAGCGCGTCGGCCTGTTCGCGGCTGAAGCCGTATTCCGTCGCGATGATGTCGGCGGAGATGCCTTGCGGGACGAAATACATCTCCATGGCGACCGAGGGGTCCACGGCGATGGCAGCACCATCCGAGCCCATGGGCACGCGGCCCATCATTTCCACACCACCGGCGATATAGGCATTGCCCGCGCCGCCTTTGACTTGGTTGGCGGCGATGTTCACGGCTTCCATGCCCGAAGCGCAGAAGCGGTTGATGGCGAGGCCGGGGATACGCTCGTCAAGATCGGAAGCAAGCACGGCGGTACGCGCGAGGCAGCCGCCCTGTTCTTTGACCTGGGTGACGTTGCCCCAGATCACATCTTCGACGGCGTGACCTTCGAGGTTGTTGCGCTCTTTGAGGGCGTTCAGCACGCTGGCGGAGAGACGCACGGAGGTCACCTCGTGCAGGCTGCCGTCCTTACGGCCCTTGCCGCGCGGGGTACGCACGGTGTCATAGATATAGGCTTCGGTCATCATGATCTCCTTTATCAGGCACGGTCCGCGGGGGAGCCGGGCATCAGGTCGTAGGGGTGTTTCCACCCCGGCGTTTGTTCAATATTTGTCAGCCAGCGGTCGATATTGGGCCACTGGGTGCGGTCGAACCCGAAGGGTTCGGGGTAAAACAGGTAGCCGCAGCAGGAGAGGTCGGCATTGGTCATACCGTCGCCGACGATCCAGTCGCGGCCCTCAAGATGGGTGTTCAGTGTTTTGTAGGCGGCCTTGAGGCGGCCCTGCATGAAGCCGATGACTTCGGCGGGGCGTTTGTCCTCGGGCAGGAAGTTCATCAGGAAGCGGGTCATCCCGGCCTGGGATGAGAGCTTGTGGTTGTCCCAGAGCACCCAGCGCAACACTTCGCGGCGCTCTTCGGGGGTTTTGCCGCCGAATTTGCCGGACTTTTCGCTCACGTAATCCTGGATCACGCCGGATTGGGTCAGGGTCAGGTCGCCATCTTCAAGGAAGGGGGCCTCGCCCATGACGTTTTTCTCAAGGAATTCCGGGCTGCGATTGATGCCGGAAAAGAAATCGACAAAGACCGGCTCCCAATCGAGGCCGGAAAGTTCCAGCGCCAGCGCCGCCTTATAGGCATTGCCGCTTTCGCCGAAGCAGTGAAGTTTGATGGTCATGGCGTCCTCCCAGTCGTCCTTGCCGCATATATTCCGCAACGGAGCGGGGGTTTCACACCCCCGCACCCCCGTGGAGTATTTTTACAGAGAAGAAGGGAGGCGGTTTACCGGGCATTAAGGTTAACGCGCCATTCTCTATGATGCGGAACAGGCTGGAGAGCCGATGGCCGCCAGAGGAGAAGCTCCGTCGTCCCGCCCGGGTGCGTCCAAGACAGACTGCGGCCGGATGACGGAGTGGACCTCCCCTGTCTTCTTCTCTGGAAAAATACTCAAAACTCCCATCCTTGCCGCAAACGCCGTGGCTGTCAGATTGGACGGGTCTCTCTCCTTCTTTCGGTCCAAAGGCGAGGGCGGGGATATCCCCGCCCGTGCCAGTTCGTATTGTATTCAGAACGCTTCGGCGTCGAGCGCCATGACGGTGTCGGCGCCGGACTGGATGCGTGCGAGATGCATCGCGGTCGCGGGCAGGCGACGGACCATGTAATAGCGCCCGGTGGTGAGCTTCGTCTCGTAGAACGCTGCGTCGCCTGCGCCTGCTGCGAGGGCTGCATTGGCCGCTTTGGCCATGCGGGCCCACATCAGGCCGAGGCAGACGTGGCCGAAGAGGTGCATGAAGTCATAAGACCCGGAAAGCGCGTTGTTGGGGTTCTTCATGCCGTTCTGCATGAAATACATGCCGGCAGCCTGAAGATCTTTGGACGCGGCTTTGAGCGGTTCGATGAAGTCCTTGAGGGCTTCGTCGTCGCTGTTGTCCTTGCAGAAATTCTTGACCAGATCGAAGAAGGCCATGACGTGTTTGCCGCCGTCCTGACCGAGCTTGCGGCCAACGAGGTCGAGCGCCTGCACGCCGTTGGCGCCTTCATAGATCATGGCGATACGGGCGTCGCGGGTGAACTGCGACATGCCATGTTCTTCGATATAGCCGTGGCCGCCATAGACCTGCTGCGCCAGCACGGTCATGTCATAGCCTTGGTCGGTCAGGAAGCCCTTGATGACAGGGGTCATCAGCGACACGAGACCATCGGCAGCCTTGTCTTCGTTGCGGTGGGCGGCGTCGATCAGGCTTGCGCCCCAGAGGATGAAGGCGCGGGCCCCTTCGACAAAGCTCTTCTGATCCATCAGCGAGCGGCGGATATCGGGGTGCACGATCAGCGGATCGGCCGGGCCGTCCGGGTTCTTGGTGCCGGTTACGTCACGGCCCTGAAGGCGGTCCTTGGCGTATTCCACGGCGTTCTGGTAGGCGGCTTCGGCTTGGGCGAGGCCCTGCATGCCGACGCCGATGCGGGCTTCGTTCATCATGGTGAACATGGCGCGCATGCCTTTGTGCTCTTCGCCGAGGAGATAGCCTTCGGCCTCGTCATAGTTCAGCACGCAGGTCGAGTTGCCGTGGATGCCCATCTTTTTCTCGATGTTGCCAACGGAGACGCCGTTGCGGGCACCAATATTGCCTTCGTCATCGACCTTGAACTTGGGTACGATGAAGAGCGAGACACCTTTGATGCCTTCGGGGCCGCCGGGGATTTTGGCGAGGACGAGGTGGACGACGTTGTCGGCCATGTCGTGGTCACCGGCAGAGATAAAGATCTTCTGGCCGGACACTTTATAGCTGCCATCGCCCTGCGGTTCGGCCTTGGTGCGCATGAGGCCGAGGTCGGTGCCGCAATGGGGTTCGGTCAGGTTCATGGTGCCGGTCCATTCGCAGGAGACCATCTTGGGCAGCCATTTGTTTTTCTGCTCTTCGGTGCCATGGGCGAGGATCGCCGAGGCGGCACCGTGGGTCAGGCCCTGATACATGGTAAAGGCCTGGTTGGAGCCCGAGAACATTTCGCCCACGGCAGTGCCGAGCACGTAGGGCATGTTCTGGCCGCCATATTCCTCGGGCATGTCGAGGCCGGTCCAGCCGCCTTCCTTGACCTGCTCAAAGGCTTCTTTGAAACCGGTCGGGGTATAGACGATGCCGTTCTCAAGCCGGCAGCCCTCGGTATCGCCAACCACGTTCAGCGGTGCGAGCACTTCGGAGGTCAGTTTGCCGGCTTCTTCGAGCACGGCATTGGTGAAGTCCGGTTCCAGCTCGGCATAGCCGGGGATGTCGGAGCCGGAAACGTTCAGCACATCGTGCAGAACGAACTGCATGTCTTTTACGGGGGCGGTATAGGTCGGCATCAGGTCTCTTCCCTTGTTACTCTGCTGCTTTCTTGGTGGCATTGAAGGAGGCGATGACTTTTTCGCCCCATTTCAACTGTTCTTTGAGGTCGTCGATGGCCTCGTTCAGCTCGTCGCGCTGTTCTTCCATGTCCTGAAGTCGCGCTTGGGCGACTTCATAGGTGCGCTGGAGCTGGGTCGCCTGCTGGTCGTCCATATCGTAGAGGTCGAGCAGTTGGCGGATTTCCTCAAGCGAGAAACCAAAGCGCTTGCCGCGCAGGATCAGCTTGAGGCGACCGCGGTCGCGCTTGGTAAACAGGCGTTTCTGTCCTTCACGGATCGGGAACAGAAGCTCCTTGGCTTCGTAAAAACGCAAGGTGCGCGGCGTCACGTCATAGGCGTCACACATCTCGCGAATGGTCATCGTCGTATCTTGCATGGCGGATACCCTAAGCTTGGCGTTCGTCATGGATTTGGTGTTCGAGCGCCGGGTTACAATGATGCTTGACGTTAACGTAACCGTAACGCCGCGTCACTTATAAAGTTGACGTAGCGTCTGTGAAGGTAAAGTGACAAAAATGGAAAAACGGGGAAAAAACTCTGCCGGATTGTCATGAAAAAAGCCCCGGTCGCAGGGCGGCGGGGCTTGATCTGAACGATTTTTAGGCAGGTGTCAGGCGGATTTCAAAAGGTTGACAGTCTTGTCGCGCAGGGACTTCAACTCGTGCATGGCTTCGTCGAGCTGGGCCTTTTGTTCCTGCAATTCGCCATATTGGCGGTCGGCCATCTCGATAAAGGCGCGCATCTGGGCTTCGGTGCCGTCCTGTTCGTAGATGAGGAGCCACTGGCGGATGTCCTCCAGCTTGATGCCGAATCTGCGACCGCGCATAATCAGGGTCATACGAGCGATTTCGCGTGGACCAAAATAGCGCGAACGACCTGCGCGTTCGGGCTGCAAGAGTTCGATATATTCGTAATAGCGCAAGGTGCGCGGCGTCACGTCGAAGCGTGCACACATTTCCTTGAAACTGAGCCGGGTCTCGGACATTTCGCGTTTCTCCTCCGCCGGGAATTTAGGACGCTGCGTGAGAAGGTGCAACCGCCCCCTTGCCGCGCGTGCAAAATAGGGATCATAGTCTAAGGCAGACGACAAGGAGCGAAAAATGGACTCGGCAAAGATCAAGATGGCGGAACAGTTCATCAGCCTCGTGCCCCATTGCAAAGCGCTGGGCATGAAGCTCACCTTGATCGAGGATGGTGTGGCAGAGATGGAACTGCCTTATGACGCAAAGCTTGTGGGCGATCCGGAGACCGGGGTGCTGCATGGGGGGGCGATTTCGGCCTTGATGGATACCTGCTGTGGCACGGCGGCGATGAGCCATCCGTCCTCGCCAGCGGGCACGGCGACGATTGATCTGCGAATCGATTACATGCGTGCGGCGACGCCGGGACAGACCGTCACGACGCGCGCCGAGTGCTATCATATTACGCGCTCCGTTGCTTTTGTGCGCGCGACGGCGTTTGACGATGACAAGGACCGCCCGGTGGCCACGGCCACGGGTGCCTTTACGGTAGAGGGCAAATAATGGCGATGAAACGTCCGGAACCGGTTCAGGTTGTTAAACAGCGGCGCGATGCGGCGCTCAGCGCATTGGTGCATGGGGTGCCTTATGTGCAGTTCCTTGGGATCGAATTTGACCGGCGTGGTGATGAGCTGACGGCGGTGATGCCGTTTGACGAGGGGCTTATCGGCAACCCGATGCTGCAAGCCTTGCACGGGGGCGCCATCGCGGGGTTTCTTGAGGTTACGGCGGTGATCGGGCTGGCGTGGTCGGTGCTCTGGGAAGAGCTTGAGAATGGCGAAATGAACCTTGAGGATATCACCGCAGGCCAGATGCCGCGTTTGCCCAAGACGATTGATTTCAATGTTGATTACCTGCGTTCGGGCCTGCCGCGCGATTCTTATGCGCGCGCCCGTGTGAACCGCTCGGGGCGGCGCTATGCGAGCGTGCATGTGGAAGCCTGGCAGGATCAGCGCGCGCGCCTGTTTGCGCAGGCCACGGGGCATTTCCTGATGCCGCCGCGCGGCAATGGCTAAGGTCAGCGCGGTCACTCATCGCCGGGTTCTGGCCACGGCCATTCCCATCGTGATTTCCAACGCCACCGTGCCGATTTTGGGCGCGGTGGATACTGGCGTTGTTGGCCAGCTTGGCCAGGCGGCGCCGATTGGCGCGGTGGGGATCGGGGCGGTGATCCTGACCGGGATTTACTGGATCTTTGGATTTCTGCGTATGGGCACGACGGGGCTCACATCGCAGGCCTATGGGGCGGGGCAGCAGGGCGAGGTTTCGGCCATGCTCACCCGTGCGCTGATGATTGGATGGGCGGCGGGGGCGGCGATTGTCCTGATGCAACTGCCGCTGTTTTGGCTTGGCTTTCGCCTTTCGCCTGCGAGCGGGGAGGTTGAAGACCTTGCCCGCAGTTACCTTGCGATCCGGGTCTGGAGCGCCCCGGCGGCGATTGCGCTTTATGGTGTGACGGGCTGGCTTATCGCGCTTGAACGCACGCGGGCGGTTCTCTTGCTTCAGGTATGGATGAACGGGCTTAATATCCTACTCGACCTGTGGTTCGTGCTTGGCCTCGGCTGGGGCGTGGAGGGGGTCGCGATTGCGACATTCCTTGCGGAGTGGAGCGGGCTGGCGCTTGGGCTGTGGCTCTGCCGTGATGCGTTCAGGCAACCGGCCTGGCGCGATTGGGGGCGGATTTTCGATCTGGTGCGTCTGCGCGAGGTGATGGCGGTCAATGGCGATATCATGCTGCGGTCGCTCATGCTTCAGGCGATCTTCATGTCCTTCCTGTTTCTTGGGGCGCGGTTCGGCGATGTGACGCTTGCGGCCAATCAGGTGTTGATGCAGTTCCTTGCGATCTCGGCCTATGCGCTTGACGGGTTTGCCTTTGCCGCCGAGGCGATTGTCGGGCAGGCACTTGGCGCGCGGGATCGGGCGACGCTGCGCCGGGGCGCGGTTCTCACCAGCCTGTGGAGCACGGTGATCGTGATTGGTATATCTGTGTTTTATCTGGTGGCGGGGGGCTGGCTCATTGACCTTATGGCCACGGCGCCGGATGTGCGGATCGAGGCGCGACGTTACCTGCCGCAGGTGGCCTTGGCGCCGCTTCTCGGGGTGGGGGCGTTCATGCTCGACGGGATATTCATCGGCGCGACGCGCACGCGAGACATGCGCAACATGATGGCGCTGTCGCTGCTGGTCTATGTGGTGGCGGTGCTGGCGATGATCCCACTATGGGACAATCACGGGCTATGGATCGCGCTTTTGATCTCATTCGTGGCCCGCGCCGTGACGCTTGGGATGCGCTATCCGGCGCTGGAACGGGCGGCAGAGGCTTAGGCTTAGCCCGCGACCTTGGCCGCAGTGGCGGCCGCTGCGCGGATTTCCTCGGCAATTTCTTCGGCCTCATCGGGGGAGAAGTCCATCGGGATTTCAAGGCCGTCTGCCTCGATGAAAATCCGCACGAACCCCTTGTCGGTCGGGCCGATTTGCAGGTTGGCTTCGATGTCGCGTTCGGTATTGATGCCCATGGCGGTTCTCCTGATGGCTGGCATTTCGCCTAGCGCGTAGTGCGCCGCTTGGCAAGATGGCTGGGCAAGTTGGAGCGTGGGGCGCCGAGGGCAAAAAATCGCGATTCCAGACTTGCAATCATTCGGCGCTGACGATAAATCGCCCCCAGTGCCGCCTTAGCTCAGTAGGTTAGAGCGCCTGATTGTGGATCAGGAGGTCCCCCGTTCGAGCCGGGGAGGTGGTACCACTCTTCTCTTTCAGTCTTGGTTGATTTCGATGCTCTGGCGTAGTGCGCCGGTCATCTGGTCGAAAATCAGGATGCGGTTGTCGTCGGTGACCACAGCCCACCAGCCCTCGCCGATGGTCAGCGCGGTGGCGTTGACGCCCTCGGGAAGGGTGATTTCGGAGGGCATGGTCGGGCCGGTTTCATTGAGGCGGATGACAATCAGCGCCACAACCACTAGAAGGCCGACAATCATGATCCCTGTAAGCCCTGTCACCAGGAGGCGCAGGAAACGCAAATTTGCCGGCTCGATCGGCTCGGGAGTCTCGTCCATGGCCTCGTCCTTCATCTCGTTTCGGATCCAAGCGGACCCGCCCAAGCGTCTTGATAAGGCGCTTTCGCGCGATGTGCCAGAAGAAGCGACCCTGTCGCGCACGCGGCTGGCGCGTCTGTTGGCGGACGGTGCGGTTCGTCTTAATGGCGTGGTCGCGGATGCCAAGGCCAAGGTCGCCGAGGAGGATCTTGTCGAGATCGCGGTGCCGGTCGCCGATGAGAGCCATATCGGGCCAGAGGATATCGCGCTTGAGGTTGTTTATGAGGATGCCGACCTTATCGTCATCAGCAAACCTGCGGGGATGGTCGTGCATCCGGCACCGGGGACTCCCAATGGCACGCTTGTGAATGCGCTTTTGCATCATTGCGGCGATACGCTGTCGGGTGTTGGCGGGGTACAGCGGCCGGGCATCGTGCACCGGATCGACAAGGAAACTTCGGGGCTTCTCGTGGTGGCGAAATCGGATCGCGCCCATCAGGGATTGGCGGCGCAATTTGAGAAGCACACGGTGGAACGGTATTACAAGGCGGTGGTCTACGGCGTGCCGGATGCCAATGATCCGCGCCTGCGCGGGGTGAAGGGCGTCAGCTTTGAGAGCGGCAATATCATGCGGATCACCACGCAGCTCGCGCGGCACAAGACGGACCGTCAGAGACAGGCGGTTCTGTTCAATGGCGGGCGGCATGCGGTGACGCGGGCGCGGATTGTCGAGGCGTTCGGAACGCCCGGTGTGGCGGCGCTGGTGGAGTGTTGGCTTGAAACAGGGCGCACGCATCAGATCCGGGTGCATATGGCGCATTCGGGGCATGGGTTGATTGGCGATCCGGTCTATGGCGGGCGGCGCAAGCTCTCGGAAAAGGCGCTATCACCTGCCGGAATCGCGGCGGCGAAGGGGTTTGCACGTCAGGCGCTTCATGCGGCGGTGCTTGGGTTTGAGCATCCGGTGACGGGCGAAAAGGTGCGGTTTGAGGCGGAATTGCCCGAGGACATGGCGGGATTGATTGCCGCCCTGCGGGGCTAGCGCGCGCGTCGGCCAAATAGCAGCCAAAGCGCAAGGCCGGTCTCTGAGATCACCGGGATCAGATAGGCCGGTTGCATGAGTGTGTTGATCTCGGGAGCGAAGAAGCGTGTCAGGCTTCCGCTAAGGTAGATAAGGCCCGAGGCCGCGATCCCGATAGGGAGCCAGCGCGGCGGTCGGCCGGTAGCGCGTAGGAGCCACGCCATAAGCAGGCAGTTCCCGGCAAAGAACACCAGGCCCAGATCATAGCCCGCCGCGTGGCGCGCGAGGAGCGGGAGGGGATTGGCCGCGTCCGGCGCGGACCAGACGAGGGCCGCGTTGGCGACAAGGATCACGGCTTGCACGAGGCGCAGGGCGGTCGCGGAGAGGGCGGCGGGGCGGTGCACGTGTTGCAGCATGCGCAGGAAGGTCAGGGCCAGCGCGATGTCGAGCGTGGCCATGACGAGATCAAAGCCGACAGAGAGACGAAACCGGAAACTGTCTGCGCCAAGCGCGGCGGCGGTGGCCGCGCCATCGCTCCAGTCGATCAGGGGGCCGCGCAGGGCGACCTCACCGGTCAGACCGAAGAGGATAATGCCAAGATAGAGCAGCCCGGCGAGGCGGGCGTGGCGAGCAAAGGCTTTGTCGGGCATGGCGTTCAGTATCTGTTGCGCGGATGAGGCGAGTGTAGCGTGGCGGGCCTATTGTGCGATACCGCAGTTTTCACAGAGAGTTCTGTGTGATTTCGCACCAAGGGGCGGAAATGCGCGAATTTTTCCGATATAAAGCACACAACCGCGTGAGCCTGTGGTAATTTACTGGCAAAGCGACGGGATCGCTTTCATATCGCGTTAAGAAATCAGGAGGCAGGCGCTTGAAAGCCCGTTAGCGCCAACCTATCTCGATGTTAAGCCCTGTAACATTGGAGGGGGACAGATATGAGTAACTATGCAAATCTACCGGCACCGACGCCGGAAGGCGGCCTGAACCGCTATATGCAGGAAATCCGCAAATTTCCGCTCTTGGAGCCGGAAGAGGAATACATGCTGGCCAAAGCATGGGTCGAAAAGGAAGACACTGAAGCGGCCCATAAGATGGTCACCAGTCACCTGCGTCTCGCGGCGAAAATCGCCATGGGGTATCGCGGCTATGGCTTGCCGCAGGCCGAAGTGATTTCGGAGGCCAATGTGGGCCTCATGCAGGCGGTCAAACGTTTTGACCCCGAAAGAGGCTTTCGCCTTGCGACCTATGCCATGTGGTGGATCCGGGCGAGCATTCAGGAATATATCCTGCGCTCCTGGAGCCTTGTGAAGCTCGGCACGACTTCGGCGCAAAAGAAGCTTTTCTTCAACCTGCGCAAGGCCAAGGCCCGGATCGGTGCGCTTGAAGAGGGCGATATGCGCCCTGAGAACGTCAAGCGCATTGCGCATGACCTTGGCGTGACCGAAACCGAAGTGATCTCGATGAACCGCCGTATGAGCGGCGGGGATGCGTCGCTCAACGCCCAGATCGGCAGCGAGGGCGAAGGCACGATGGAGTGGCAGGATTGGCTTGAGGATGAGGACGCCGACCAGGCGGCCGATTACGAGGCCAAGGATGAGCTTGAGGCGCGGCGTGCGCTTTTGGCCGAAGCCATGGAGGTGCTCAACGATCGTGAGAAGGACATCCTTGCGCAGCGGCGTCTTGCCGAGAAGCCGGTGACCCTTGAGGAATTGAGCGGTCAGTATGATGTCAGCCGTGAGCGCATTCGCCAGATCGAAGTGCGCGCCTTTGAAAAGCTGCAGAAGCGGATGCAGAACTTGGCCGCTGAAAAGGGGCTTCTGACCTCGGCCTAAATCCGGCCACCATTGGATAAAAGACAAAAGGCGGCGCGTTTGCGCCGCCTTGTTTTTTGCGGTGACTGACCGGGCCGGTCGGTGCTGGCGAGGTGACTGCTGGCGACCGGGGAGTCTTCTTGGTTTGGAAAACCGATGCTGGCTTGACCGTGGCTGAGGAATCCGGTCTTGCGGGCGGAGCTGGCGTAAGGCTGGCATATAGAATTGCCCATCCGAAAGGATGGTTGGGCTGGCTAAAATCACTTGAGTGGCTTGGCTGGCTATCTGGCGACCCAGAGGGGCGAGATGACTTGCTATAGCGGCCTTGTGAGTCGGGCTGGCTGCAATTCTTAGGATAACTCTAGCCCGGTAGCGGAAGGCGTTCAAGGAAAATCGTTATAATTCATATACTTGGGTATTTTTGTCGGGCGTTCGTAAGGCGGTGAGGTAAGGAATGTTGCATTCGCAGGTCATGGGCCTAGGGTGGCTCTGAATTTGAGAACAGGAGATAATGAATGTCCCAGCATTTTTTGAAATCAATGGTGCTATGCGCTGCCCTGACCGGGATTTGTTTTTCCGTGGCGGGGCCTGCCGCAGCGGCAGGGGCGCGTAAATGTCAGCCGGATACGATTGTCGGAACGTGGCACCGTTTTGATGATGCGGGCAAGGCGATTGGAGCGGTCTGGACCTTTCGTGCAGATATGACCCTTGGCTGTAAGGGGAATTGCGCCCGTGCGGCCGGTATGCCGCTCAGCTATACGCTTGAGCGCGGCAAGACGACATTGCGCTTTGAGCGGGGAAGCATGTCCAAGTCTACCTGTCGGATTAAGGGCAATACGATGTTCCTAGGGGGAGGTGCGGCGAAGGGTGGCTTCACCTTTGCAAGGGAATAACCCTTCGGGGTCAGAGCCAAGGCGGCGGGACTGCTGTGCCGTCGACGCGGGCCTCGCTGGTCTCGTTGTCGAGCAGGACCGGGCAATCAAAGAGGGTCAGGGTTGGGCGCACGCCGAAGCGGCCCTCCATCCAGTCGGCCCAGCCGTCATGAAACCAAGCTTCGGCATTTTCGCGGCTGTCGAATTCGTAGACCCCGCCGCCGCCGTCTTCGTTGTTGAGGAAATATTTGCGGCGCAAGCCTTTGACATTGTGAAAAATCTTCGTGGCTTCGAGAGATTGTTCAGTGACCAAGGTGTGGGGACGCTTGCCGCCGGGGAGGGGGATTTGCACGAGGGCGATAATCATCTGGGCCTCCTTAGTTCAGGCGGGCGCGGAGTACGCGGATCATGTTTTCGCCCATGACCTTGCGAATCTGCGTCTCGGTCAGCCCTGCATCCAGGAGCGCCTGGGTCAGGGCGGCGAGTTCGGATGTATCAAAGGCAGTAGCAACAGAGCCGTCGAAATCCGAGCCGAGCGAGACGTGATCTTCGCCGACGACGGCGATGGCGGCCTTGATGGTTTTGGCGACGCCTGCGGGGCTATCATCGCAGGTTACGTCGGCCCAGTAGCCGATTCCGATCACCCCGCCGGTTTCGGCAATGCGGGCCATGAGGTCATCGGGGTAGTTGCGTTTAACGGGGCAGTTGCCGTGAATGCCGGTATGGCTCACGACGACGGGGATATCGGTCATGGCGAGCACGTCCTCGGCGACCTGGGGGCTCGAATGGGCGATGTCGAGGATCAGGCCACGGTCGACCACGGCCTGCACGAGTTCACGACCAAAGGGCGTTAGCCCGTGATTGCCATCCCCATGGAGCGAGCCGCCGATGGCGTTGTCAAAGAAATGCTGAAGCGCGATCAGGCGATAGCCTGCGTCCTGAAGTCCTTGAAGGTTCTCGATTTTTCCCTCTAGGGGGTGGGCGCCTTCGATGCCGAGGATGCCTCCGACGACCTCTTGTCCTTCGGCGCGGGCGGCGAGGAGGGCGTCGAGATCGGCGCGTGATTTGAGGATGCGCAAACGGCCTTCGGACTCGGCCTCGAAGCCGTGGAGTTTCTCGGCCTGATAGTGGGCGCGTTCGTAGAGGGAGCCCCATGTGCGCAGCGGCCAGAGCTGACCGACGGCGAGGAGGGTGATGTTGTCCATGGCGTCGGTGTGGTTGTGTTCATAGTTTTGGCCCGCCGGGGATTTTGTCACGGCGGTAAAGACTTGCACGGCGACATTGCCCTCAAGGAGGCGGGGAATATCGACCTGCCCGCGGCTACCACGTTCGAGGAGATCGCGTTTCCACAGAAGGCTATCGGCGTGCCAGTCGCCGATGGTCAGCGTGTTATGCAGGGCCTGCGCCTCGGGCGAGACGGGATAGGGGGCATGGTCGGCGACGGCGTTGCGTTGGGTCTCCACGTAGGCGGGGGCGAAACTGACGAAGGCGATGAATGCCAGGATGAGTAGCAGCAAAAGCCTGCCAAGCCATTTTCCGAACGTGCGCATGGTGTCCTCCCTTTTTTATAAGGGTAGGTGGGGAAGGGATTCGCGCAAAGCGTGACGTGGCGGGATTGGAGAGTTAGGTTAGGGCAAAGGAGATTGCCATGGCCGGTGGATGGGCGCGTGATGGCGCGGTGAGTGAGCAGATCGAGGCGACGATCAGCGACGAGTTGGAGCGCATGAAGGCGCGAAAAACTCTTGTGGGAGAAAGCCTTACGCATTGCGCCGAATGCGAGGAGGAAATCCCCGAGGCGCGGCGCAAGGCGATCCCCGGTGTGAAGCTCTGTATCGACTGTATGCAGGAACGTGATGGGGCGCAGAAGATGCGTGGCGGGATCAATCGGCGCGGATCAAAGGATAGCCAGCTGAAGTAAGAGGCGGGGCGACTCGAAAGGTTAACGGCGCAAAAGGGGCGGTTGTAACGCGTCGGTATCACGTCGGTATTGCGTCGGTATCGACTTTGCAAATCGCACCATTAACGCAGCGTGCGGGGTTACGATTTCGTTAAGGGAAATCGTGCCGGAATTTATGAGACATTTGGGATGTATCAGGCGAGCGGGAGGCGCATGATATATTGCGGGCCTGCACCGCCGCCGAGGTAGTCTTCGCCGGTGTCCGTGAAGCCGCCCTTGAGATAGGCGGCTTTGGCGCGCGGGTTGCGGTGGTTCACGGTGAGATAGCAGGCGGACGCATCCGGGTAGTGGCGCGGCAGGTAGTCGGCGAGGGCGCGGCAGGCGGCGGTGGCGATGCCACGCCCTTGCGCGCGGGCATCGATCGAAAACATGCGCAGCCCAATGGTATCGGGTTCGGCAAAATCATGGGCGTCGGCATAGGTGCGGTCGATGGCGAAGAAGCCGACGACCGTGCCATTTTCAAGGATCATATGCCCGTCTCGCCCCGGCCCGGCCGAAGCCATGACATCGGGCGGATAATCGGCAAAGACCTGTTGCTCGGCGGGCAATCTTATATCCGCTACGAGGTCCGTGCGACCGGGGGGAAGAGGGGCAAGGGTAATCATCGGTCGTTCCTTGTCAGGGGAGTCTCGGTGAATGCATCCGTTGGGGTGGTGGGTTGAAAACCCACCCTACGGCAGGGCTATCAGTCCTCCATCGCCTCCAGCTCGTCGATCATGTCTGAGATCATGCTCAGGCCCTTGTCCCAGAACTTGGGGTCCGAGGCGTCGAGGCCGAAGGGGGCGAGGAGTTCCTTGTGGTGTTTGGAGCCGCCAGCCTTGAGCATGTCGAAATACTTGTCCTCGAAGCCGTCTCCGCCCTCGGCATAGACCGCGTAAAGGGCGTTCACGAGGCCGTCGCCGAATGCGTAGGCGTAGACGTAGAAGGGCGAGTGGACGAAGTGGGGGATATAGGCCCAGTAGGTCTCGTAGCCTTCCATGAAATCGAACGCCGGGCCGAGGCTTTCGGCTTGCACGGACATCCAGAGGGCGTTGATGTCCTCGGGGGTCAGTTCGGAGGCGCGGCGCGCGTCGTGGAGTTTGCATTCGAAATCGTAGAAGGCGATCTGGCGCACCACGGTGTTGATCATGTCCTCGACCTTGCCGGCGAGGAGGATTTTGCGCTGTTCCTGGGTTTCGGCGCGGTCGAGCATTTTGCGGAAGGTGAGCATTTCGCCAAATACGGACGCGGTTTCGGCGAGGGTCAGCGGCGTTGAGGAAAGCATTTCGCCCTGATCGGCGGCGAGGACCTGATGCACGCCGTGGCCGAGTTCGTGGGCGAGGGTCATCACGTCGCGCGGTTTGCCGAGGTAGTTGAGCATCACGTAGGGGTGGACGTTGGTGACGGTCGGATGGGCAAAGGCGCCGGGGGCTTTGCCGGGTTTTACGCCCGCGTCGATCCAGCCCTTGGTAAAGAAGGGGTCGGCAATGTCGCCCATGCGGGGATCAAAGGCGTTGTAGGCATCCATCACCAACGCGCGCGCCTCGTCCCAGCCGACAATGCGCGTTTCTTCCATGGGAAGCGGTGCGTTGCGGTCCCAGACCTGCATCCGGTCAAGGCCGAGCCATTTGCGTTTGAGCTCGTAATAGCGGTGCGAAAGTTTCGGGTAGGCGGCCACGACGGCGTTGCGCAGAGCCTCGACCACCTCGGGTTCCACGTCGTTGGAGAGGTGGCGGGCGGTTTGGGCGCTGGGCATGTTGCGCCAGCGGTCGATGACCTCTTTTTCCTTGGCGGCGGTGTTGTGGACGCGGGAGAAAATTTTGATGTTCTCGTGGAACACACGGGCCAGTTCGCGCGCCGCCATCTCGCGTTTGGCGCGGTCGGGGTCGGTCATGTAGTTGAGGGTCGCCTCGATATTGAGGTCGTCGCCTTCCATCTCGAAGGTCAGGCCGGCGATGGTTTCATCAAAGAGGCGCTCCCATGCGTCGCCGACCACGCCGAGATCGTGGAGGAATTTCTCCAGCTCATCGGAAAGTTGGTAGGGCTTCATGGCGCGGATGCGGTCAAAGACCGGTTTGTAGCGAGCGAGTTCGGCGTTTTCCGCGAAAGCGGCGTCGAGCGTTTCGTCCGGGAGCCGGTTCAGTTCGAGGGTGAAGAAGACCAGCGGGGTGGTGAAGTTCGTCAGCTTTTCCTGACAATTCGACATGAATTGTGCGCGTTCGGCGTCTGTTGTCAGTTGGTAATAGCGCAGGCCTGCGTAGGACATGATGCGGCCCGAGACCTGCGAGATTTTTTCGTTGCGCTGGACACATTCGAGGAGGCCAGCGGCGTCGAGCGTATCAAGCTTGCCTTCGTAATCGGAGGCAAAGGCGGCGCATTCCTTTTCAAGGAAGGCGAGGTCGGTCTCAAGCTCGGGGGCATCGGGGGATGTATAGAGATCGCTCAGGTCCCATTCGGGCAGGTTGCCGAGGCCGTCAGTGCCGGAGCTGGCGTTTGCGTCGCGAACGGGGAAGGGAAGGTTGAGCATGGGGGGCCTCTGGTTTGTCTGAGCTGTTGGGAAAGAGATAGGCAGAGGGGGCGGGCAGGTGCAAGGGGGCCGCTTCAAATCCTTGAGAGGTTGGGCTAATCCTTGGGCGAATGAATGGGGAGAGAGACAATGAAATTCCTGCGTTATGGTGAAGTGGGGGCGGAAAAGCCCGGTGTGTTGGACGGCGAGGGCCGTATTCGCGATCTATCGGGTGTGATGGATGATCTGGCGGGCGATGTGTTGGCCGATCTGCCGGATGTGGATCCCGAGAGCCTGCCGCTTGTGGATGGTGATCCGCGTATTGGTGCGCCGGTGGGGCGCGTGGGCAAGTATATGTGCATTGGGTTGAATTACTCGGACCATGCGGCGGAGGCGGGGATGGACCTGCCGAAAGAGCCGATCCTTTTCATGAAGGCGACGAGCGCGATTTGCGGGCCGAATGACACGGTGTCGTTGCCGCGTGGGTCGGAGAAATCGGACTGGGAAGTTGAGTTGGCCGTGGTGATCGGCAAGCGGGCGAAATACGTCAGTGAGGCCGAGGCGCTTGACCATGTGGCGGGCTATTGTGTGACCAATGATGTGTCCGAGCGTGCGTTTCAGGTTGAGCGTGGGGGACAGTGGACCAAGGGTAAGAGCTGTGACACGTTCGGGCCTTTGGGGCCGTGGCTTGTCACGCCGGATGAGGCGGGCGATCCGCAGAACCTTGACCTTTGGCTTGATGTGAACGGGGAGCGGCGCCAGACCGGGAACTCGCGGGCGATGGTGTTTTCCGTGGCCGAGGTGATTTCCTATCTCAGCCAGATGATGACGCTTGAACCGGGCGACGTGATCGCAACGGGGACGCCTCCGGGGGTTGGCATGGGCATGAAGCCGCCGGTTTACCTCAAGGAGGGCGACGTGATGACGCTTGGCATTGAGGGGCTTGGCACGCAGAAGACGCCGGTTGTGCGCGACGCCTAGCGGGCGAAAAGAATTGTTCCGCATTTGTTCTGATTGTGTATGGTGGGCTTGTTCCAGCTTTATGAGGCCGCCATGCCCGATCAGATTGCAAAATATGACCGTCTAAAAGCCCTGCATCACGGCGCGGGGGCTTTTGTTATGCCGAACCCGTGGGATGCGGGGTCGGCGCGGTTGTTGGCCGGGTTGGGGTTTGAGGCGCTGGCGACCACGAGCGCGGGCTATGCGTTTTCCAAGGGGAAGCGGGATTCTTTTGCGGCGCTGGGCCGTGGGGAAATCCTTCAGAATGCCGCCGAGATTGTTGCGGCGACGGCGCTTCCGGTCAGTGCAGACCTTGAAGACGGGTTTGGTGCGGCACCGGAGACATGTGCCGAGACGATCCGGCTGGCGGCTGAGGTTGGGCTTGTGGGCGGGTCGATTGAGGACGCGACGGGAGACCCGGCGCATCCGATTTACGAGATGTCGCTGGCGGTTGAGCGGATCGAGGCCGCGGCAGAGGCGGCGCGCGGTCTGCCGTTTCTTCTTACGGCGCGGGCGGAGAATTATCTTTGGGAGCGGCCGGACCTTGATGACACGATTGCCCGTTTGCAGGCCTTTTCACGTGCTGGGGCGGATGTGCTCTATGCGCCGGGGTTGCCGGATATCGAGGCGATCCGCACGGTTTGTGCGGCGGTCGATAAACCGGTCAATGTGGTGATGGGATTGCAGGGGCCTTGTTATTCGGTGGCGGAGCTATCCGAGGCGGGAGTGCGGCGGATCAGTGTGGGCGGATCGTTCGCACGGGCGGCACTTGGGGCATTGGTGCGGGCGGCAGAGGAAGTGCAGACGTTTGGCACGTTCAGCTATGCCGAAGAGGCGCTTGCTGGTTCGGCCCTCAGTGCGGCAATGGATCAGGGGCGGCCCGGCGACAGATCGTGACGGCGGGCGGTTTTCCGTCTCTTAGAGGTGGGCGTCGAAGAAGGCGGCGCAGGCGTCATGGACCTGATCGCGCATTGCGGGGAGTTCCAT
Source organism: Paracoccaceae bacterium (assembly GCA_018223085.1). GTDB lineage: Bacteria > Pseudomonadota > Alphaproteobacteria > Rhodobacterales > Rhodobacteraceae > Shimia. Next base: position 35,365 of record JAAEZB010000002.1, on the reverse strand, counting down.
CAGGACCTCGTGTTCGCCGCCGTCGATCATCACCAGTTCGCCATCCGGCCAATCGGCCATGCGGGTTTTGATCGCGTCGGTGTCGACGATTTGTTCATCGGTGCCGAGGAAAGTCAGGCAGGGCATGTCGGGGGCGGGGCGTGCGGCGAGGCTGCGCAATTCGCACAGGGCCTCGTTCAGCCAATGCAGGCTTGGGCCGCCAAGGGCCATATCGGGCACCTGACGCATCTGTTCCTGCATGTAGGCATACATGTCGGGATCGTGGGTCAGGGTATTGCCCTCGAACGGTTCGGCGAGGACATAGGTTTCGGATTTGGTGCCCGGCGCAAGGCGCTCGCCTGCGCCGATGCGTCGGCTGGTCCAGCTTAGGGCCCAGGCGGCGGGGCGCATGGCCGAGGACATCTGAATGCCCCACATCGGCGCGCTAAAGGCGGCGGCGTTGACCGGCAGGCCGGACATCACAGCACGCAGGCCGATACAGCCGCCCATGGAATGGCCCAGCAGGAACCAAGGTTTGGGCATATCGAGCGCCTCAAGCGTGGCCAGCATGGCGGCAACGTCGAGCTGATAATCGGGGAAGTCTTCGACATAGCCCGCATCGCGGTCGTCGATGAGCCGGTCGGCAAGCCCCTGACCGCGCCAGTCAATGGCGGCCATGGCATAGCCACGCTCGGCAAAGGCCGTCGCGGTGCGGCCATATTTTTCGATATATTCCGTGCGGCCCGGGAACATCAGCACCGTGCCCTTGGCATCGGGTTTGTTCCAATGGGCCACGCGAATACGCACCCCGTCCGTTGTTTTCACCCAGAGCGCGGCGCCGGTCGCGGGACCGTCGGCAACTTCGGTATGAAAGGGGGCGGGGTGCGTTTCAAACATCAGCTCAGGACCGTGCCAAGCTGCATTGCCTGACCCATGTCGCCATCGACAGAGAGTTTGCCCGACATGAAGGCGGCGGTCGGGTTGGTTTCGCCTTCGAGGATCGACTGGAAGGTTTCGGCGTCGGCGGTGAGGGTCACTTCGGCCTCGTCATCGGCGGCGCGCACGCCGTCCGAATCGATCATTACGGCGCCTTCGCCTTCGATCACGAATTTGGCCGAGCCGTCAAAACCGCCATCGCCAAGTTTCTCGGTGAGGGCTGCCACTGCGGAGGTTATGATGTCGCTCATGGGTATTGATCCTTTTTGTCAGAACGGCGCCTCTGGAAATTCGGCGTCCGCGCGCTAATATCATTAATGTTATGGGTATCCTGAAAACCTTTCTCAAACCTACCGTGGCGGCAACTTTTGGCGCAATGACATTTTTGCAACCATCGCTTGTGCGGGCTGCGGATGTTGAAACGCTTTTGCAACAGCTACGTGACGCGGATGCGACAGAGGCCGCAAAGATCGAGCGCGAGATCGAGCTTGAGTGGAGCAAGTCCGGTTCGGCGAGCGCGGATTTCCTTTTGAAGCGCGGGCGGCAGGCGCTTGAACGGGGCGAGGTTGAGGCGGCGATTGAGCATCTGAGCGCGCTTGTCGATCATGCGCCGGGCTTTGCCGAAGGCTGGGTCAATCGGGCAGCGGCCTATTTCGAGGCTGGGCTATATGGTCCGGCGGTGAGCGATCTTGAGCAGGCCTTGGCGCTTAACCCGGATCATTACGGGGCATTGCTCGGGCTGGCGGCGATTTTCGAGATGCTGGAACAGCATGAGGACGCCTGGGAAGCCTATACCCTAGTCAGGGCTATACATCCGACACACCCCAAGGTTACAGAGGCGCTCGACAGACTCGAGCCTCTGGTCAAGGGGCAGGCGCTCTAGAATAAACGGAACAGTATGATGGCCCTTGAGCGGCGGATCATGGCGGTGCTTGGGCCGACCAATACCGGCAAGACGCATTATGCCATTGAGCGGATGCTCGGCTATCGCAGCGGTGTGATTGGGTTGCCGCTGCGTTTGCTTGCGCGCGAGGTCTATGACCGGATCGTTGCCATTCGCGGTCCGTCGGTTGTTGCGCTTGTCACCGGCGAGGAGCGGATTGTGCCGCCGCGCACGCAATATTGGGTCTGCACCGTTGAGGCGATGCCCGAGGCGATGGGCACGGATTTCCTTGCGATTGATGAGATTCAGCTTTGTGCCGATCCCGAGCGCGGGCATGTGTTTACCGACCGTTTGCTACGGGCGCGGGGCACGCATGAGACGCTTTTCCTTGGCTCGGACACGATGCGGGGGGCGATTGCGGAGTTGGTGCCGGGGGCCGAATTCATGCGGCGCGAGCGGATGTCGACGCTATCCTATTCCGGCAGCCGCAAGATCAGCCGGATGCAGCCGCGATCGGCGATTGTTGGGTTCTCGGTTGATAATGTCTATGCGATTGCCGAACTCCTACGCCGTCAGAAGGGCGGTGCAGCGGTGGTCATGGGGGCGTTGAGCCCGCGCACGCGCAACGCGCAGGTCGAGCTTTATCAAAACGGGGATGTGGATTTCCTCGTGGCGACGGATGCCATCGGGATGGGGCTCAACCTTGATATTGACCATGTGGCGTTTTCCTCGACGGTGAAGTTTGACGGGCGGCGGATGCGGCCGCTTGCGCCAAATGAACTGGCGCAGATTGCCGGGCGCGCGGGGCGGGGGATGAGCCATGGCACATTCGGTGTTACTGGCGAGGCACCGCCTTTGGACGAGCCTGTGGCCGAGGCGATCATGGAGCATCGGTTCACGCCCTTGAAGAAGCTCAACTGGCGTAATGCGCGGTTGGAGTTTGGGACGGTCGATGCGCTTCTTGCCTCGCTTGAAGTCGCGCCGCAGGATGAGCGGCTTGTGCGGGCGCGCGAGGCGGATGACCAGATGGCGCTTCGGACGTTGCGGCAATCGGCGGACGTTATGGCGCGGGCAAGCGACGGGGCGTCGGTGCGCCTCCTTTGGGATATTTGCCGGGTGCCGGATTTTCGCGGCATCAGCCATGCGGAACATGCGTCGCTTATTGAGGGGCTGTTTGGTTATCTGCACGATAAAGGGCGGGTACCCGACGATTGGATGGCGCGGCAGGTCAAACGGCTTGACCGGAGCGAAGGCGACATTGACACGCTGTCGAAACGATTGGCTTATATTCGCACGTGGACATATGTCGCGCAGCGAAATGGCTGGGTTGACGACGAAAACCATTGGCGCGGCGAGACGCGCGCGGTAGAAGACCGCCTGTCGGATGCGCTGCACGAGCGTCTGACCCAGAGATTTGTGGACCGGCGCACATCCGTGCTTTTGCGCCGGCTCAAACAGAAGGAGGCCCTGTTGGCCGAAGTGAATGATAAGGGTGAGGTGACCGTCGAAGGCGAATTCGTCGGTCGGCTTGAAGGGTTCCGTTTCGTTGCGGACAAGGAGGCGTCCGGTCAGGAGGCCAAAACGCTCATGCAGGCGAGCCTGCAGGCGCTGGCGCCGCAGTTCCACCTGCGGGCGGACCGGTTCTACAACGCGCCCGATACGGAAATCGATTTCACCGAACAGGGTGGTCTTATGTGGGGCGATCAGGCGGTGGGCAAACTTGTGCCCGGCGCGGAGGTGCTCAAACCCGGTATCAAGGTGTTCGTCGATGACGAGGCGGGTGCCGAAGTGGCCCAAAAGGTCGAGCGTCGCTTGCAGCATTTCATCGACCGTAAGGTTGCTGCGCTGTTCGAGCCGCTTATGACCTTGTCCAAGGATGAAGAGCTGACGGGGCTGGCGCGGGGCTTTGCCTTCCGTCTGGCCGAGAATCTCGGCATTATCCCGCGCGGCGAAGTGGCGTCCGAGGTCAAGGAACTTGACCAGGAGGCACGTGGCGCGCTGCGCAAACATGGCGTGCGCTTTGGTCAGTTCACGATTTTCATGCCGCTTCTTCTCAAGCCCGCGCCGACGCGCCTGCGCCTGGTTCTGTGGTCGCTGGCCCAAGGGCTCGACGAGTTCCCTGAGGCGCCGCCGCCGGGTCTTGTGACCGTGCCTGCGGGGCAGGGTCTGCCGCAGGGCTATCACAGCATGGCGGGGTATCGCGCCGCCGGTGAACGGGCGATCCGCATTGATATGCTGGAGCGTCTTGCCGATATGCTACGGGCGGAAGATAGCCGTGGGGGATTTGAGGCCAAGGCCGACATGCTCTCGATCAGCGGTATGACGCTTGAGCAGTTTGCCGACCTGATGCAGGGGCTTGGCTATAAGGCCGAGAAGGGCGAACGCGAGAAGGTCAAAGCGGTTGCCACAGAGGCCCCGGCGCAAGCACCTGCCGAGACCGCAGAGGCGGAGACCCCGGCTGAGGCGGCACCGCAAGAGGCCGAGGAGGCAGCTCCTGAGGCTGAGGTTGCACCAGAGGCCGCACCGGAGGCAGATGCTGCACCGGAAGCGGCGGAAGGCCCGGAGATGGAGGTATTCTATACCTTCACATGGGGCGGCAATCGGCAGGCCAATCGCGGTCCGCGCCGTGAGCGGGGCGCGCCGAAGGGCGACAAGCCGCGTGGCAAGCCCAAAGGCAAGGGCGCACCGCGCCGCGACCAAGGGGCCAAGCAATATCAGGCCCGTCCGCCGAAGAAAGAAAAAGCCATTGATCCCGACAACCCCTTTGCAGCCGCTCTGATGGGGCTCAAGGACAAGGGATAAGAGATAGCGGGGCCGGGTTTTCCGGCCCCGAACGGTTTATGGCGTGAGCGAAGTTTCCCCCAAGCAACGGCTCGATAAGTGGCTCTGGCATGCGCGGTTCTTCAAGACCCGCACGCTGGCGGCAAAGATGGTGACCGGCGGGCATGTGCGGGTCAACGCGAGCAAGGCCAGCAAGGCAAGTCATGCCATTGCACCCGGCGATGTTTTGACCTTTTCGCAGGCGCGGGCGATCCGCGTGGTGCGAATCGTTGCCATCGGGGAGCGCCGGGGACCCGCGACGGAAGCGCAAAGCCTTTATGACGATTTGAGCGAGGTCAAAGACAACGTTCCGCCGACACCTAGATATGAGGGACAAGGCCGCCCCACAAAGCGGGATCGGCGCAAACTCGACCTCAAACGTCGTGGTGAACTTGAATGATCCGGCCCCTTGGATTAGCTAGGGGATCGGAAAAGTGTAGATGAGACTCGACATATGACATACGTCGTCACCGACAACTGCATCGCCTGCAAATATACCGACTGCGTGGAAGTGTGCCCCGTGGACTGTTTTTATGAAGGCGAGAACACCCTTGTGATCCATCCCGACGAGTGCATTGATTGCGGCGTGTGCGAGCCGGAATGCCCCGCTGATGCGATCCGCCCGGACACCGAGCCGGACATGGAAAAATGGGTCGAGTTTAACCGGAAATATTCCGAAGTCTGGCCGGTCATCATCTCTAAGAAAGATCCCATGCCCGATGCCGAAAAGCATGATGGCGAAGAGGGCAAACTTGATAAATACTTCTCTGAAGCGCCGGGCGAAGGCGGCTAAGACCCGATTCGTTTGCGCTTGAAAGTCGGTATGTGGCGGATTGATCTGCCGCGTTTTGATCTGTGCGAGACCGGAAAAATTGCTTAGAATGCGCTGAAAATCGCTCTGAAACAGGTCGTTTCCAGCGGCCCTGCTTGGAGATATGCGGTTTTTATGTTATAACTCTGTTACATAGACATACTGCCCAAGAGCCATCCCGCCGCTGACGAGGATGGCTTTTTGTCCCCAAGAGAAGCCGATGGCCGGGAACCTTTTCCCGGACCTGATCTTTTTTCGCGGTGGGATGGGCCTGCGTCAGGAAGGACTCAGATGAGCAAGACCAATAAGACCGAATTCCGCCCGAATGAATATGTTGTCTACCCCGCGCATGGCGTTGGGCAGATCATCTCGATCGAGGAGCAGGAAGTCGCAGGCATGCAGCTTGAGCTGTTTGTGATCTCGTTCGAAAAGGACAAGATGACGTTGCGTGTGCCGACGAACAAGGCGACCGAGATCGGGATGCGTAGCCTCAGCTCGCCCGATGTGGTCGATCAGGCCATGACCACGCTTAAGGGTAAGGCCAAAGTTAAGCGCGCCATGTGGTCGCGTCGGGCCCAGGAATACGAACAGAAGATCAACTCGGGCGATCTTATCGCGATTGCCGAAGTGGTGCGCGATCTGCACCGTTCGGACGATCAGCGCGAGCAGAGCTATTCCGAGCGTCAGCTTTATGAAGCCGCGCTTGAGCGTCTGACCCGTGAAGTGTCGGCCGTGGGCGGCGGTGACGAGGATGCCGCGGCCAAGAAGATCGGCGACGTGCTGACGTCGCGCGCGGTGGCTGCCTGAATTAAGCGCCAGACCGTTAGAAAAGCCGCGTCCCATTGGGGCGCGGTTTTTTTATGGCTGGGTGGTGAGGGCGAGGAGCAGGGCGATTTCGGTGATCTGTTGCGTGGCACCGAGGATGTCGCCGGTCTGGCCGCCGATTTTGGATTTGGCGATGGCGGCGCAGGCGAGGGCGGTGAGGGCCGCGAGAAGCGCAAGACCGAGGCCGGAGAGGCCGGTGAAGAGCAGGGCAGCGAGGAGGGTCAGTGCGGCGGCAGCGAGGGCAGTGTCGCGTGGGGCGCGGCCTTGGGCGTGGCTCAGGCCGGTGTCGCGGGCATGGGGCAGGGCCGCCATCAGGGCGGGCATTGTCGCGCGTGAGAGCATGGACACGGCAAGGAGCGGCCAGAGCCAGCCGGGGTTTGCGAGCAAAAGGCCGATGGCGAGGACGCGCGCAGCGAGCGACAGGATCAGGGCGATGACGCCGTAACTGCCGATATGGCTATCTTTCATGATCTCAAGGCGGCGGGCGCGGTCCCAGCCGCCCCAGAGCCCGTCGGCGCTATCGGCAAGGCCGTCTTCGTGCATGGCACCGGTCAGGGTCACTTGGGTGGCCACAAAGACCAGCGCGGCAAGGAGAGGGGGCAGGCCGAGCGATAAGAAGAGGCCGGTGGGCAGGGCAGCGAGCGCGGCGACGGCCAACCCGGCGAGGGGATAGGCCCAAGCGGCGCGGGCTCCGCGCGCGAACTCGGCCCGCAGCGGCAGGCGGGTCAGAAGCGCCAGCGCGGTGGCGATGTCACCGGGGATTGCAAAGCGTGTGTCGTCCTGGGCCATATGTGGTCTCTTTCCGGCCTTGCAGGCCTGTGCGGCTCAGGTAAACAGCGCATAAGCATGTAATTCAACAGGAGCCTGCCCATGTCCGCGCCTTTTTCGACCCTTGATGCGTTTCGTTCTCTGCTTGCCAATTGCGTCGCGCCGGATCAGGTCGCGTTGGACGGGGCGGCGGCGCGCAATGGGCAGTTGACCAAGCCGCCGGGGGCGCTTGGGCGGCTTGAGGATATGGCGATCTGGTATGCGGGCTGGCGCGGGACGGCGCGGCCCGAGATCGCAGCGCCGCAGGTGATTGTCTTTGCGGGCAACCATGGCGTCACGGCGCAGGGAGTTTCGGCCTTTCCGGCGGAAGTCACCGAGCAGATGGTGATTAACTTTCAGCATGGCGGGGCCGCGATCAACCAACTCGCGCGGACGGCGGGGGCGAAGCTCTCGGTGCATGCGCTTGAGCTTGATCGCCCGACAGCGGATTTCACCCAAGGCCCGGCAATGAGCGAGGCGGAACTTGTGACGGCGCTGGCGACGGGCTGGGAAGCGGTGGCGGAGAACACCGATCTCCTCGTGGTGGGCGAGATGGGCATTGGTAACACCACGGCGGCAGCGGCGCTTGCGGCGGCGCTATATGGAGGTGAGGCCGAAGATTGGGTCGGACGCGGCACGGGGGTTGATGATGCCGGGCTTGCCACCAAAGCGCGGGTTGTGCGCGAGGGGCTTGCGGCCAATCCGGGGCGTGGCGGGCTTGAGGTTCTGCGCTGTCTTGGCGGACGGGAATTGGCGGCGATGGCGGGGGCGATTGCCCGGGCGCGCAGCCTGTCGATCCCGGTCATTCTTGATGGGTTCATCTGTTGCGCGGCGGCGGCGACGCTTGAGGCGGCAGAGGCAGGGGCGCTTGACCATGCGCTTGCGGGGCATGTGAGCGCGGAGGCCGCCCATGCAGCACTTCTGGGCAAGCTTGGCAAGGAGCCGATGCTGTCGCTTGGCCTGCGCCTTGGTGAGGCGTCGGGCGGGGCGTTGGCGATCAATATCCTGAAATCGGCCATCGCCTGTCATTCAGGCATGGCGACCTTTGCCGAAGCGGGCGTTTCGGACGGCTAGGACGCGTCTTTGCGCTCTGTTTCGAGGAGCGCGAGGAGGGACATTTCGAGTTCCTTCTCAAGCTCTTTGGCGCGGGCAATGTAGGCCTTGTTTTCGGCGGTGGGGATCTTTGGATTCCAATGCTGGGCCAATTCGCGGATCGTATAACGGTCGTGCTTGTAGAAGGCCTGTTCGGCTTGAGCGGCTTCGTATTCGCTCAGCCCGATATTCTCCAGAACATAGCGTCCGGCGCGGAGGGATGAGTCGAACATCTCGCGGACGATGTCATTGGCGCCTGCGTTGAAGAGTTCGAATGTATGGTGGCGGTCATGGGCGCGGGCGATGATATGCAGGTCGGGCCGATCACGACGGGCGAAGGCGACAAGCTTGGTCGCGTTCTTGGGGTCGTCCAGCGCCACGACAAGCACCCGTGCCTCGCCCAAGCCAGCGGCGTGGAGAAGTTCGGGGCGGGTCGGGTCGCCAAAGAAGCCTTTGACCCCGAAACGGCGCATGAGTTCGATGGTGCGCATGTCATGGTCAAGCACCACGGTCTTGAACCCGGCCGAACGCACGAGGCGATTGACGATTTGACCAAAGCGGCCAATCCCGGCGATGATGACGGGGCCTTGTTCGTCGATCTCATCATCGGGGCGGGTTTCCTTGCTCTCGGCCATGCGGCGGGTCAGGAGATCATAGGCGATGAAGAGAAGCGGCGTGATGAGCATGGAGAGCGCCACCACAAGCATCAGTTCCTCGGCCAGCGCTGGCGGCAGCACATGTTGTTGCAGGGCGAAGGAGATCAGCACGAAACCGAATTCCCCGGCCTGTGCGAGGCTTAGGGTAAAGAGGATCTGGTTGCGTCCGCGCAGGCCGAAGATGCGGCCAAGGATGAACAGGATCACGGCCTTGGCAAAGATGAGCGCGAAGGTCAGTGACAGGATCGGCACGGGATCGGCGAAGAACCCGGCAAAGTCGATCTGGGAGCCGACGGTGATAAAGAAGAGGCCGAGGAGGAGACCTTTGAAGGGTTGGATGTCGCTTTCGAGTTCGTGGCGGAATTCGCTCGTGGCGAGGATGACGCCGGCGAGGAAGGTGCCAAGCGCGGGTGAGAGGCCCACCATGGTCATCAGCAGGGCGATGCCAATGACGATCAGCAGGGCAAGGGCGGTATACATCTCGCGCAGGTTGGCGGCATGAATGAAGCGGAAGATGGGGCGCACGAGGTAGCGCCCGGCCAAAACCACGGCCCCTACGGCGGCAAGGGTGACGAGGGTGACGCCCCAGCCGGGCAATCCTTCGACGAGGGAGAGTTCCGCAGCGTGGCCATCCTTGGCAGCACCGACCGATTGGATCGAACCATCAGCGGCGATTTGCATGACCGGATCCATGGCCAGAAGCGGCAGGATCGCTAGCATCGGGATTACGGCGATGTCTTGTGTCAGGAGCACGGCAAAGGCAGAGCGCCCGCCGCCGGTCTGCATCAGGTTCTTTTCAGAGAGCGTTTGCAGGACGATGGCCGTTGAAGAGAGGGCAAAGATCATGCCGAGGGCGATCGAGGTTTGCAGCGGATGGTCGAGCCAGAGAGCGCCGACGGTGATCGTGGTGCCGGTCAGGAGGATTTGCAGCCCGCCGAGGCCGAGAAGTTTGTGCCGCATGGCCCAGAGGGCGCGCGGGTCCAGTTCGAGGCCGATCAGGAAGAGCATCATCACCACGCCGAATTCGGCGAAATGCATGAGATCCTGCGAGCTTTCGACGAGGCCGAGGATTGGTCCGATCAGCACCCCGGCAAGAAGGTAACCGAGCACAGAGCCCATGCCGAGCCGCGCCGAGATGGGCACGGCGATGACCGCGGTGCCGAGGAAGATCGTGATCTGGAGCAGGAATCCGTCCATGTGTGGTTAGGTCCTTCAGGTGGGCAGGGGCGCGTCGTGTTTGCACTGGTCCATGACGATCTGGCTTTGGACTCGGGCTACGGCTGGATGTGGCAACAGGACGTCGTGAATCAAGGCGTTGAGTGCAGAAAGATCCTCGCAATAGACGCGCAGGAGGTAATCGGCGTCTCCGGTGAGCGTCCAGGCGCTAATGACCTCGGGGCGGGTCGAGATCATGGAGACAAATCCGCGCCCGTGTTCGGTGCTGTGGAGGGCGAGGGTCACTTGGATAAAGGCCTGCACGTCAAGGCCGATGCGGACCGGATCGAGGCGCGCGGTATAGGACGCGATATAGCCTTCGCCTTCGAGGCGCTGGCGGCGGCGCCCGGCCTGAGAGGGGGAGAGGTTGAGCATCTCGCCCAGCTCTTGCGCCGTCAGGTGGGCGTTTTTCTGAAGCGCGGCGAGGAGCCGCTTGTCCATCTCGTCCAGCATTGCGAAAAAACCGCGTTGTTTTTGATTTTCACGCGCAGGATACGCGATTATTGTAACAGATGCACGTCATATGCCGCGAGGATTGCAAGAATGGTGATGTGATTAGTGGGTCGAATATTCGCTGTGCCGGGGGCGGTCAGGTGCCGTAATAGAGGCCGGGCACGAGGCTTTCGGCCTGTTTCTGGATCAGCTCTGGGGCTGTTCCAGCGGCGAGGGGGGCGCCGTAGTGCAGATCATAGCGCCCGCCGAGTTGATCGAGCATTTCGATCAGGTAGCGCAGCGAGCCGACGGTGACGGCGAAGTTGTCGCTGCCGCTCAGGCGCCATGCGAGGTGACGCAGGCGGTAGTAGTAACGCGAATTGCGCACGTCGATGCTGGCGGGAATAATCGGGATGTTGCAGGTCTTGGAGACACGGGTCGCACCAGAGCGCCAGTGCGGCTCGATCAGCCCGCTACCGGCGCGGCGCGGCACGCGGCCAGAGCCGAAGATCAGCAACGCCCCGCCATCGCGCAGGTGGGTTTCCATGGCGGTCACGGTGCGCCGTGCCGAGAGCGCGCGGTTGTGGCGGTTGACCCGGACCGAAACGATGCGGTCGGCCCCGAGGAATGTTCGGGCGTCATTATTGGCGACCACCTTGAGGTCGGGGCGGCGTTTGATGAGGGCACCGGCATGGGCGACGAAATCGAAGGGGCCGGTCGGATGGGTCGAGGCGATCAGCGCGGGGCCGGTTTCGGGAATATGATCGATCCCATGCGCCTCAAGCGCGGTTCCGCCCTTGAGGGCCAGAAGAGCGGCGACCAGATCCATGTCGGTCGCCATATCAAGCTCTTTCCAGAGCGCCTCGCATTCGCGCAGGCCGAAAAAGGGTTTGCGAAACAGGGTCCGGCTCGTGCCGTCGACCATATGGATCAGCCCGCGCATGAGGCGCAGGCGCACCGTCGCATCCTCGGGCAGGAAGAGCCGCTCTGTCAGGGTCTGGTCGAGGGGATTTTTGGCGGCTGGCACGGAGAACCTTTTGGCTTGGGGCAGGGCGTGTCGGCGGGCTTAGCCTCGGGGCAGTTTTAGTACCACGTTTTTGCCGGATTTCACATAGCGCAGCTCGGTATCGCCAATGGCGGCGACTTTGCCGCCGTCGATCCGGTCGCCGACCTTGACCTTTTTGAACCGCCCATTGGACAGGCGCACCAGCGCGCGGCGCGAGCTTGAGGTGCCATAGACGCCAACAAGGTTGATCTTGCGCAGGTTCATGGCGTTCTGGATTGTGGCCTGCCGGGCCACGGAAGCTTTGCTTGGGATGGCGGGGGCCACGGCGGCGTTTACGACGGCGGGCTGTGCCCGTTCGGCAGGATCAACCCGCGCGACGATGGTTTCGAAATTGGCCGGGCGTGCTTTGGGGCGCAGTGAGGTGGCCACGGCGTATTGTGTGGCGGTGGTGTCCTCGGCCTCTTCGGCGGCTTTCTCGGTTTCGGGACGCAGGCGCGGGCGCATGTTGCCCAGTTCGGCCAGAGAACGCCCGCCATTGGAGGCGCGTTCGTTTTGTTCGATCAGATCAGTGGGGCGCAGGCGCGGGCGTAGTCCGGCAATCCGGGCGCGGGTTTCAGGCGGCAGGGCTTCGCCCGGCGCGGCTTGGCGCTCGGGGTAGGTTCGCGGCAGGACTGGCGGGCGCCCGAGATAGACCATGATGCCTTCGGGCGAGAGTGCGCCGTTTGGCGTGGCCTTAACCAGCCCGCGTTCGTCGAGATCGAAGCTCAGGCCGCGCGGCAGGGGCGACATCTGGCGCGCCATATCGCGGTCGGTTTGGTAGGACACAGGATTTGGCAGGGCGACGGCATCCTTGGCCATCACCACGCGGTCAATCGACGTCAGGTAGAGATCATCGGTGCTGCCTGAAAGCGGCACTTGCGTCTGCTCGGGGGCACGTTGCCAGATGCCGGTGGCCGCGTAGCGGGCCTCGGCCTCGCGGCTGTCGAGAGCTGAGGGGTGGCCCTCGTCGGTCATCGCTTCGATTTCGGCGCTGTCGGTGATTGATCCCGGCGACACCGGCGGCAGGGCGTCGGTTTCAAGCGCCTCAACAGGGTGGCTTTCGGGGGCCGTGTTGGCGATTTGTTGCGGCGGGTCGCGGCGGAAGAGGCCCGCGACGCCATCCTCAAGGAACAGCGCGGCCCATGCGGCGACGGCGGCGAGGAACAGCAATAGCACCACCGTAAGCGCCAGACCGAGGAAACGCGGCTTGCCGCCGATCTCGCCAGTGCGGGCACCGAAGATCATCATCCGTTGGCGTTCGGTCGCGGGGGCGGTTTTGGCGTCTGGTTTCGGCTCGGGCCGGGCGCTGCTACGATCACGCAGGATGGCGAGGGCCCGGTTTACACCTGTCGCAGCGGTGCCGATCACGCCGGTCGCGACCTTGGCGAATTGCCTGGCTTTTTTCTTTGCGGGAGTGGGGCGTGCCGGTTTTGGGGCGGCGGTTTTGTCGGCGTCGTGGGGGCGCAGGCCGGCGGCGATGCGGGCCGGATCAAAGCGCAGCGCGGCCGCGTCTTCGCGGCTTGCGGTCAGGGTCGAGGCGGCCGGGGGGGGCGTTTCGGCTCCGCGCTCGGCGCGGATCGGGGCGCTTGCGGTGCGGCGGCTTCCGAAGGTCGGAAGCGGCTCGTCGGCGGGCGCTTCGGGTTTGGGATCGGGCGCTTGCTCGGGCTCGGTGGCGGGCACCGGGGCAAGCGGGAGTTCCGGCTCTGCGATCTGTTCGACAGGTGCAGAGGGAATTTCGGGTGCAGGTGTTGGTTCCGGCGTGGGTTCAGGGGCCGGTTCCGGCTCTGGTTCGGGAAGCGGGCCGGAGGAGATCACATGGATCGGCAGTTCATCGGCCTCGGGCTTGTCTTTCTTGAGCAGCTTGGCTGCGGCGTCTGTCGCCCCGAAGAAGGGCTCACCAGAAAAGGCACCCGCAGGCGGGATGGCGACGAAGCAGACCGGGTTGAAGGCGTGTTCGGCGGCGAAGGCTTCGGCCTCGGCCAGCGTTTCGCGCGCGGCGGCGGCGGCGAGGGTCTCGGTTCCGGTCGGGCTTAGATCAAAGGCGAGGTCAGTGATCTGGTAGGGGGTTGTGGCCTCAAGTTCGCGGGCAATCGCTTCTTCGCGTGCTTTGCGCGGGATCTTGCCGGTGCTGAGGGCCAGATACTTGATCTGTTCGTTGGGCAGGACGAGTTTGGTGCGGAAAGTATTGCCACCAATGGCCTCGGCCATGGCGCGCAGGGCCTCAAGATCGGCTCCAAGCGTTTCCGATGTCAGAGCTGCTTCGCCCAATAGGTGCCAGCCGCCTTCGACGCGGTAAAGAAGACTGATCCCTTCAAAAGAAAGGGAAAGGGCAAAATCCGGTTTCATATGGCGGCTCTAGCACCCATGACATGGCTTGTGGAGTCTCGGCTCCGTTCGCTGGATTTTATCGCAGGGATTCGCCGAAGGGAAGGAAAACAGACGGGGCCGGAGGTTTTGACACGAGACCAGCAAAGGCGCAGTCTCAGGAAGATGGACAAAAGGAGATGTCACCATGCGTTTGATGGTATTGGTTTTTTGGGTTTTGGGTCTTGCGGGGGCGGTCAATGCCGAGCCGCGCATGATTACGGTGACGGGTGAAGGGATCGTCGCGGCGGTGCCGGATATGGCGGTTCTGACGCTGGAAGTCAGCGAGGAGGCCGAAGAGGCCGCTGTGGCGCTTGATACGGTGGCGGCGCGGGCGCGGGCGGTGTTTGCACGCCTTGAAGAGATGAAGATTGCCGCGCGCGACATGCAGACCAGCACGGTCTCTCTCAACCCGCTATGGACACGGCAATACAATGCGGACACGCCGCCGAAAATTCGCGGCTATCGCGCGGCGACGCGGGTGACGATCCGGTTGCGCGATCTGGCGCTATTGCGGGAGATCTTCGGGGCCGTGGTGGCCGATGGGGCGAATGGGTTTGGCGGATTGCAGTTCACGGTTCAGGATCCGGCACCGCTTCGCAATGAGGCGCGCAAGGCAGCGGTGGTCGATGCCAAGGCAAAGGCGGCGCTTTATGCCGAGGCGGCAGGTGTGGAGCTTGGGCCGGTGCTGAGCCTGTCGGAGGCGGGGACGGGTGCGCCGCAGCCGATGTTGATGGCGCGGGCCGAAATGGCGTCGGATATGGGGATGCCTGTTGCTGCGGGGGAAATGGAGTTCTCGGCCTCGGTCACGATGGTGTTTGCGATTGAAGATTAGGGCGTTGTCCCGCGGAGTATTCTCGCCAAGGTGAAATAGAAAAGGCCGCGCTATCTCAAGCGCGGCCTTTGATGTTTTGCAAGAGCGATCAGGCGTGGGCTTTGGCCAGCGCTTGATTGAGATCGGCGATCAGGTCGTCGGCGTCTTCAATACCGATGGAGATGCGCACCACATTGGCACCTGCGCCTGCCGCATCCTGCTGCTCGGGGGTGAGCTGGCGGTGGGTGGTGGAGGCGGAGTGGATCACCAGGCTACGCGTATCACCAAGGTTGGCGACGTGGCTGAAGAGTTCGAGGCTATCGACGAATTTGACGCAGGCGTCATAGCCGCCTTTGAGCGCCACGGTGAAGAGGCCGCCGGTGCCCTTGGGGCAGATGCGCTTGGCGCGCTCAAAATAGGGCGAGGAGGGCAGGCCCGCATAGGTCACGCCGTCCACATGGGGATTGGTTTCAAGCCATGCGGCGACCTTCTCGGCGTTCTGGTTGTGACGCTCCATGCGCAGGGACAGGGTTTCGATGCCCATGAGCGTGTAATGCGCCGCTTGCGGGTTCAGCGTCATGCCGAGGTCGCGCAACCCGATGGCGATACCGTGGAAGGTAAAGGCGAGGGGGCCGAAGGTCTCGTGAAACTTGAGACCATGATAGGCGGGCTCGGGCTGCGAGAGCGAGGGGAACTTGTCCGAGGCGGACCAGTCGAACTTGCCGCTGTCGACCACCACGCCGCCGGTCACGGAGCCGTTGCCCGTCAGGTATTTGGTCATCGAGTGAACCACCAGCGTCGCGCCGTGTTCGATCGGGCGGCAGAGATAGGGGGTGGCCGAGGTGTTGTCGACGATGAGCGGCAGACCGGCTTTGTCGGCGACGGCGGCAACGGCGTCGAGATCGGTCACCACGCCGCCGGGGTTGGCAACGGATTCACAGAAGACCGCGCGGGTGTTGTCGTCGATGGCGGCCTCGATGGCGGCGCTGTCGTCGAAATCGACAAATTTGGCCGACCAACCGAAGCGTTTGATGGTCTGGCTAAACTGGGTGATGGAGCCGCCATAGAGGCGGGTCGAGACGACCACGTTGAGCCCCGGCCCCATGAGCGGGAAAAGCGCCATGATCTGGGCCGCGTGACCCGAGGAGCAGCAGACGGCGCCCACGCCGCCTTCGAGGGTCGCGACGCGTTCCTGAAGCACGGCAACGGTCGGGTTGGTCAGGCGCGAGTAGATGTAGCCTACTTCCTGAAGGTTGAAGAGCGCGGCGGCGTGTTCAGCGTCGCGGAAGACATAGGCCGTGGTCTGGTAAATGGGGGTGTTACGGGCGCCGGTCGCGGGATCGGGGCGGGCACCGGCGTGAATCTGAAGCGTGTCGAAGCCAAAAGCGGGGGCGTCGGACATGGGTTTTCCTCCTGCAAAATGTCGCAGCCATCATTAGGCAGAGTTGCAGGTTCACGCAACGGCGCTTCGCGCATCAGGGAAATTGTGTTGGTTTGGCAGGGATATGCGGAACGGACGTTCAGCGCATCCAGAAGCCATTGCGTTTGATTGTGTTGCGGATGGCCTGTTCCTTGCGGGGCAGGTTGTCGCGATCAAAGAGGGCGCGCACCTTTTGGCCTCGGCCCTGATAGATCATGCGCTTGATCGGGTCGTATTGCTTGAGGACTTTTTTGATCTTGTTGGGGGCGGTGATGTCTTCGAGTACGTCGATGACATGGTCGTTTTCGCGGGCATAGGCGAGAGGTAGCACGCGGTAGTGGCAGGTCACGTCCCCGTCGAGATAGCCCTCGGGCAGGGCATCGCGTCCTCCGCCGAAAGAGTGGATCACCAAGGGCAGGGCGATCTGGTCAAGCCAGGGATCGAAGGATTGGCAGACCAGTTCCTCGGGCGCGTTCCAGCGGATTTCGCGGGCGTAATGCAGGAAGCGTTCGCCAAAGAGCTTGGGGCATTTGTAATAGAAGAACCCGGCGTTGAAATAGAGATAGCGGCGCCAGTATTCATCCGGCCATGACAAATCCAGAGAGCTTTCGAAATCGAGGCCGAACTTGTCGTAGAGCGATTTCCAGATTTGTGTGTAGCCGGGGCCGTAGAGTTCGATGGTGGGCCATGTGCCCTCGACCTTGCGCGAGGCGCTGGGCCGGTCGAAATCGAAGGGCACGGACATCAGATCGCCGGTCACAAGCGTGTCGGTGTCGAAGAAGACGAAGGGTTCACCCTCGGGGAGAGCCAGAAGCGCTTCGATCTTGTTGCCATAGGGGTAGTATTCGCCGAAATGTTCGTTGTTGAAGGGCAGGATTTCGGCACCAAGGTCTTCGAGTGCCGTGCGCACCGGTTCGGAGGCGATGCGGGGGTCTTTGCTCCATTGCGGGCCGGGCTGGGGTTCGGCGACGAAGAGGCGGCCTTTGAAATCGGGGGATTTGGCGCGCAGGGAGGCGGCAAAGAGCAGGGCCTCATATTGGAGGCGCCCGGATTGTCCGACGATGACGATGTTGAAATCCGGCTTTTTCGACGCTTTTCTTGCCATTTTTGATGCTGCCCTGCACGATACTCTTATGCCGTGACTATAGCGGCGAAATCCTTGCGTTCCACCCGCGAATAGGGGGAAAACCGGTGCGGGCGGGGCAAAATCCCAAGAGGAGGGGAGAATGCTCAGACAAGTGACACTTGGCGCGTTGGTGGCTGGCCTTGGTTGGATCGGGGCGGCAATGGCAGAGGGAGGCTTTGCCAAAGAAGACCAAAGCCCGACCGGGAAATTCCTCACCGCGACCGAAATGCGGCCCATTCTTGAGGCGACGCAGGGCAATTGGGTCGCGGTGCGGGAATATAACGGGCAGGACCTTTTGTATTTCACCCATCTGCTGTCATGGCGCTGTGGGTTGCACCAAGTGCGGTTCGCGGTGAATGGCGGGGCGCTGGAGGTTTTTGACCTGCCGCCTTGCGATGTGAAGGGGCCGTCCCCGGCGGCGATCCCGTCGGATGCGCTGATCTACCTGAGCTATCCGCTTGGATCGGTCGAGACGATCGACGTGGAATTGCTTTATGACGATCTTGGCAAGGCTATGGCGCATTTCGAGCGCAAGGCGGTTCAGATGCCCTGATCCGGCTCTGGCGCGGGCAGGGCGGCGGCGGTGATCCCGGCGGCGCAGAACTGCACCAATTCCTTGAGGTGGCTTGTCATCGCGTCGGGATCGTTGCTCAGCGCGCCGATCCGCCAGCGGGAGGTGGCCAAGGCGAGCATGGCCGAGACCGAATAGACGAACCCGGCGGCTATGTCGTCGCGCCGGGCCTGCGGGAAAAGCGCGGCGATGGCGTCGATAAAGAGCCGTGCGGTGGGGTCAAAACAGCGCTCGGTCAGTTCTTTCCATTGTGGATCAGCAGAGACCATGGCCACGAGGCGGGCATAGGCCTGCCATTGTGGGCCTGCGGCCTCGGCTTTTTCGATATAGGGGCCGAAAAACGCGGTCAGGATACCGTCGAGCGTTGGGGTGCCGCGATGATTATGGGCGGCAAGCGCACTCAGGCGGGCGATGGACAGTTCATCGGCGCGCCGGGTCACGATCCGGGCGAAAAGCTCTTCTTTGCTACCCCAGTGATGGTTGACGAGGCTGGACTGAACTTCGGCCTCTTTGCCGATGTCGCGGATCGAGGTGCCGTCGAATCCTCGCGCCGCAAAGAGCCGTTCAGCGGCGTCGAGAATCGCGGCGCGGGTCTCAAGAGCGCGCTTGGATGGGGCCCTTTGTCTTTGTTTTTCCTGTGGAATCTTCATCTTCATAAAAACATCTTGCCTTATTTTGAACGACTGTTCAACCTAACGTGCAGTTAACACAACAATAGCACAGGGGAGGGTGTCTATTGGAAATGCGTGATAAATTCGCCCTGATTGGGGCGGGGCCTATGGGGCTTGCTGCGGCAAAGGTTCTCAAGGCGCAGGGGATCGGGTTCGACGGGTTCGAACTGCATTCGGATGTGGGGGGCTTGTGGGATATCGATGCGCCCCGTTCGACCATGTATGAGAGCGCGCATCTGATCTCGTCCAAGCACATGACCGAGTTCGCGGATTTTCCGATGGATGAGGAAGTGGCCGAGTATCCGAGCCATCGTGATCTTGTCGGTTATTTCCGCCGCTTTGCCGATCATTTTGGCCTGCGGGAGCATTACCGGTTCAATGCCGAGGTGACCCGTCTTGAGCCGCTTGGCGGCGATGGCGAGGGCTGGCGCGTGGCGTGGCGCGATGAGGAGGGCGACCATGAGGCGATCTATGCCGGGGTTCTTATTGCCAATGGCACCCTATCGGAGCCGAACATGCCAGTGTTCAAGGGGGCGTTTGATGGCGAGCTGATCCATGCGAGCCAGTATCGTTATCCGAGCCAGTTTGACGGCAAGCGTGTGTTGGTTGTGGGGGCAGGGAATTCCGGGTGTGATATCGCGGTGGACGCGATCCACCATGCGACACGCACCGATATTTCCATGCGCCGGGGATATTATTTCGTGCCGAAATACGTCTTTGGGCGGCCTGCGGATACGCTTGGTGGGGCGGTTAATCTGCCTATGTGGCTCAAGCGGAAGGTGGACGGGCTTTTGCTCAGCTGGTTCGTCGGGCGACCCGAGAAATACGGATTTCCGAAGCCCGATTACAAGCTTTATGAAAGTCACCCGGTGGTGAATTCCCTCGTGCTTTATCATGCGGGGCATGGCGATCTGAGGGTGCAGCCGGATATTGATCGGTTGGATGGCAAGACGGTGCATTTTGTCGATGGCACGTCGCGCGAGTATGACATGATCCTCGCGGCGACGGGGTATAAGCTGCACTACCCGTTCATCGACGACACGCTTCTCAATTGGCAGGGCAGCGCGCCGCATCTTTACCTCAACGCGATGCATCCCAAGCGTGACGATCTCTTCGTGCTTGGCATGGTTGAGGCGACGGGTCTCGGCTGGCAGGGGCGGCATGAACAGGCGGAGATGGTCGCGCGGTATATCGCGGGTCTGCGCGCCGGGGATGGCGCGGCCAAGGCGCTTCAGGCGGAGAAAAACAAGGGGTTCAACCGGGCGACCGGCGGAATGGACTACCTCGATCTGGCCCGGATGGCCTATTACGTAGACAAGGCGACCTATCGCGGCGCTGTCACGAAATGGATCTCCCGGCTGGCGAAAGGAGCCCAGGCATGACCCCTGTTGATGACGTAATGCTGAATTTCAGCCCCGGTTCTTTGCAGCTTTTGAACGGTATTCTGGCCGTGGTGATGTTCTCGATCGCCATTGACCTCAAGCCCGAGGATTTCAAGCGCCTTGCCCATGCGCCGAAACCGCTTATTGCCGGGCTGTTCTCGCAATTCGTGGTGTTGCCGGTGCTGACCTTCGGGTTGGTACTTTTGATCCAGCCGCAGCCCTCGATCGCGCTTGGGCTGATCCTTGTGGCGGCCTGTCCGGGGGGCAATATCTCGAATTTTATCACCCACCGGGCAGGGGGCAATGCGGCGCTTTCGGTATCGATGACGGCTTTTGCCACGGTGGGGGCGATTTTCCTTACGCCATTCAATATCGCCTTTTGGGGCAGCCTCTATGAGCCGACGCGCAATATCCTGAAGGCGACCTCGGTGGATCCGATGTCGGTCGCGATCACGGTTGGGTTCATGCTGGTTCTGCCGCTGATCCTTGGTATCTGGCTCAACGTCAGGCGCCCGGACATTACCGAGCGGCTGCGCACGCCGCTGCAATGGGTGTCTATGGGGATTTTCGTGGCCTTTGTCGTGTTGGCGCTGGCGGCGAACTGGAATTACTTCCTGCTATATGCGGGGCTCGTGGCGGGGCTGGTGCTTTTGCACAATGCCATCGCGCTTGCGGGAGGCTATGCGACGGCGACCCTTGCAGGGCTATCGCCGTTCAACCGCCGGGCGGTCACCATCGAGACGGGGATTCAGAATTCGGGCCTTGGGCTTGTCCTGATCTTTGGGTTTTTCCATGGGCTTGGCGGTATGGCCGTGGTCGCGGCATTCTGGGGGATCTGGCATATCCTGTCGGGGATGGGGCTTGCCTATCTGTGGTCTCGCAAGGAGGCGGCGCGATGAGCAAGATTTTGGTCACTGGGGCCGCCGGTCTTGTGGGGCAGGCGTTCCTTCACGAGCTTGATGGGACGGCGCATGAGGTTGTTGCAACGGGGCTGCATTGTCCTGAGGTGCTTCCGGCGAATGCGCGTTTCGTAAAGCTTGATGTGACAAGCGATGATCCGGCCCGTGTCATCGGGGAAGAGTGCCCGGATGTGGTTGTGCATCTGGCGTCGATCGTGACACCGCCCAAGGGGGCGGACCGGGACTTTGCCTATGCGGTGGATGTCGAGGGGACCAAGAAGGTGGTTCGGGCGGCGATTGCGGCGGGGACGCGGCGGTTTGTCGTGACCTCGTCCGGGGCGGCTTATGGCTATCACGCGGATAACCCGGTGCCGCTGCGCGAGGGCGATGCGCTTCGGGGCAATGATGCCTTTGCCTATAGCCATCACAAGCGCCTTGTGGAGGAGCTTTTGGAGCAGGTGCGCCGTGACGCGCCGGAGTTGGAGCAAGTGATCCTGCGCGTTGGGACCGTGCTAGGCGAGGGGACGGAGAACCAGATCACGGCGCTGTTCAAGAAGCCGCGGCTTCTGGCGCTCAAGGGAAGTGAAAGCCCCTTTGTCTTTATCTGGACACGCGATTTGGCGCGTATCCTGCGCCGCGCAGCGACGGATGGGCCGGTGGGTATCTTCAATGTTGCGGGCGATGGAGCCATGGGGATGTCCGATCTGGCGCGGGCGCTGGATAAGCCGGTGGTGCGCCTGCCTGCGGGCTTATTGAAGGCGGCGCTGGCGGTGGCGAAACCGCTTGGCCTGAGCCGTTATGGGCCGGAGCAGGTCCGGTTTCTGCAATATCGCCCGGTTCTGGCCAATGATGCGTTGAAGCGGGATTTCGGCTATGTCCCCGAAAAGACGAGCGCCGAGGTTTTTGACTATTGGCGGCGGAGCGCGGGGGCATGAAAACGGCGGTGATTTCCGGCGGGGCAGGTGGGCTGGGCCGTGCGCTGTCTTCTAGGCTTCAGGCCGAGGGCTGGCGCGTGGTTCTTTTGGACCGTGATATTGCCGGGCTTGAGGAGAGCGGGACGCAGGTGCCGATGGCCTGTGATCTGACCGATGCGGCGGCGCGGGGTGCGGTCTTTGAGCGGATCATTTCGGACAGCCCCTCGATTGACCTTGTGATCTATAATGCCGGGATTACCCAGATTGGCGCTTTCGCCGAGATGGAAGAGGCGGCGCTGCGAAAGGTGGTTGAGATCAATTTTTTTGCCGCTACGGCGATGGCGGCGGCTTTCTTGCGTCCTGTGCGCCAAAGTCGAGGCACGCATCTGGCGATGTCCTCGGTGGCGGGTTTTTCACCGCTTTATCATCGCACCGGCTATGCGGCGTCAAAACACGCGCTTGAGGGGTTTTTCTCGTCCCTGCGTTCGGAGGAGGCCGCTTATGGGGTGCAGACTCTGATTGCGGCACCGTCCTTTATTGCCACCAATCCGGGGCGCGCCGAAACGGCAGCCGATGGCACAGCGCGGCCGGGATCGGCGGCGGATGGGATTGACGCCATGTCGCCAGAGGAGGCGGCAGAGGTGATCTTGCGCGGTGTGGCGCGGCGACGTCCGTTCATTCCGGTGGGGCGTGTGGCGCGGCTCAGCCATGTGCTCAACCGTCTTAGCCCGCGTCTTTTCGAACATCTCATGCAGCGCAATATTCGCGGCGCTTAACCTTTGGGTTTCGGCAGGATCGGCGCGGTCTTGTCGAGGGCAAGCTCTGCGTCGGAAAACCGCCAAGGGCCGCGCACGCCGGGGATGCCTTCGGGGGCGATCTGCATGCCGCGTGCCTTGACCTGCGGGTCATCAAAGGCTTCGCCAATGGCGTTGATGGGTCCGGCGGGGACGGTGGCGGCCTCAAGCGCGGCGAGGAGGTCGGATTTGGTCCATGCCGCCATTGCATTTTCGAGTTCCGCAGTCAGCGCATCGCGGTTGGCGACGCGGGATTGGTTCGAGGTAAAGCGCCCATCTTCGGCCAGATCGCCGCGCCCGAGGACGCCGCAGAGGCGCTGAAACTGGCCATCATTGCCAACGGCAATGATGATATGGCCATCGCTTACGGGAAGTACCTGATAGGGGGCGATATTGGGGTGAGCGTTGCCTTTGCGCATGGGGCTTTGGCCGGTGGACAGGTAGTTCATCGACTGGTTGGCAAGCATGGCCGTGGCGCAATCAAGGAGGGACATATCGATATGTTGTCCCTTGCCGGTGCGGTGGCGTTGTTCGACAGCGGCGAGGATGCCGATCGTGCCGTAAAGGCCGGTGACGATATCTGTTACGGCAACGCCAACCTTTTGCGGCGCTCCGTCCGGCTCGCCAGTGATCGACATGAGGCCGGACATGCCTTGGATGAGGAAGTCATAGCCCGCGCGCGCGGCATAGGGGCCATCCTGGCCAAAGCCGGTGATGGAGCAATAGATAAGGCGGGGATTGAGGGCGGAGAGGCTATCGTAGTCGAGGCCATATTTCGCGAGGCCACCGAGCTTGAAGTTCTCGATGAGGATATCGGCGTCGGCCACGAGGTCGCGCACGCGGGCCTGGCCTTCGGGGGTGCGGAAATCCACTACCACGCAGTCTTTGCCCCGGTTGGCGGCATAGTAATAGGCCGCCGTCACATCGCCGTCGCGTTCAATGAAGGGCGGGCCCCACTTGCGGGTATCGTCGCCATCGGGGCTTTCAACCTTGATGACCTCGGCGCCGAGATCGGCGAGGGATTGGCCAATCCACGGACCCGCGAGAATGCGGGCGAGTTCCACGACTTTCAGACCTTCGAGCGGTTTCATAGGCGTCCTTCAGAGATAGGGGGGCGTGCAGGCAGAGACGACGATGGCCTCGGCGTTCGAGAGATTGCGAAAACGGTGCGGTTGGCGGCTATCAAAAAGATAGGCCTCGCCGGGGCCGAGAATGCGGGATTGGGCGCCAACGGTGACTTCGATCTCGCCGGAGATCACGATGCCTCCTTCGCTGGCTTCATGTTCGAGGAGGGTTTCGCCGGTGTCGGCGCCGGGGGCATAGCGTTCATGCAGGATTTGCAGGCCCCGTTTGCGGGCATCGCCCACCTGGCGCAGTTCGAGCCGTCCGGCGGCATCGGCGTATAGGGCCGAAGTTAGGTCGGAAAATTCGTGCGGAGTAAAGAAGACCTGATCCTCTGGGGCTTCTTCGGGTTCGAAAAACTCGGCCATGGAAATACCAAGCCCGCCGAGGATTTTGCGCAGCGAGGCGACAGAGGGGCTTGAACGGTTGGTTTCGATCATGGAGACCTGCCCATGCGGCACGCCTGCGGCCTCCGCAAGCTGGCGCTGCGAAAGCCCTGCCGTGTTCCGCAGCGTTCTGAGCCGTGACCCTACGTCAAACTCTTCACTCATGGCCGGTTCCATTCTAGGTTCCCGCATGGTTCTAGGGGGATTGCGTGGTGTGCGCAACTTTTTGTTCGACTTGCTCAAATAAATGAGCAATAGAGGAGCCAACCTGAAGAAACGCAACCAGACCGAGGCGTATATGACCGATCATCTCAAGCCGCAGAGCCGGCCCGATCTTTCTTCTTTTACATGGGAAGACCCGTTCCTTCTTGAGGATCAGCTTGAGGAAGACGAGCGCATGGTGCGCGATGCGGCTCGTGCTTATGCGCAGGACAAGCTTTTCCCGCGCGTGACCGATGCGTTCGAGAACGAACAGACCGATCCGGAGATTTTCCGCGAGATGGGCGAGATGGGCCTTCTGGGCACCACGATCCCCGAGGAATATGGCGGGATTGGCGCGGGTTATGTGACCTATGGTCTTGTGGCGCGTGAAGTGGAGCGCGTGGATTCGGGCTATCGGTCGATGATGTCGGTGCAGTCGAGCCTCGTGATGTATCCGATCTATGCCTATGGCACCAAGGAACAGCGTGAGAAGTATCTTCCCAAGCTGGCTTCGGGCGAATTTATCGGTTGTTTCGGCCTGACGGAACCGGATGCGGGGTCCGATCCGGGCAGCATGAAGACCACGGCCAAGAAGGTCGATGGCGGCTATGTGCTCAATGGATCGAAGATGTGGATTTCCAACGCGCCGATTGCGGATGTGTTCGTCGTTTGGGCGAAATCGGATGCGCATGGCGGCAAGATCAAGGGCTTCGTGCTTGAGAAAGGCATGAAGGGCCTTTCGGCACCGAAGATCCAGAACAAGGCATCTTTGCGCGCCTCGATCACCGGCGAGATTGTGATGAACAATGTCGAAGTGTCAGAAGACGCGCTTTTGCCGAATGTCGAAGGGCTCAAAGGGCCGTTTGGCTGTCTCAACCGGGCACGCTATGGCATTGCGTGGGGCGCGATGGGCGCGGCGGAGTTCTGTTGGCACGCG
This sequence comes from Paracoccaceae bacterium, assembly GCA_018223085.1. Taxonomy (GTDB): domain Bacteria; phylum Pseudomonadota; class Alphaproteobacteria; order Rhodobacterales; family Rhodobacteraceae; genus Shimia. The sequence goes on along the minus strand of JAAEZB010000002.1, from coordinate 10,263 downwards.
GGACGCCAATACGGGCTTGATCGCAAGCAGTTTGGCAAGCCGCTCGCACAGACGCAGCTTTTCCAGCTCAAGCTCGCCAATATGCAGACCGAGATCGCGCTTGGCCTGCAATCCTGTCTGCGGGTGGGGCGTCTCATGGACGAGGCACGCGCGGCGCCCGAGATGGTGTCGATCATCAAGCGCAACAATTGTGGTAAGGCGCTCGAAGTGGCGCGCATGGCGCGGGATATGCATGGTGGCAACGGGATCAGCCTCGATTTCCACGTCATCCGCCACATGGTGAACCTTGAGACGGTGAACACCTATGAGGGGACGCATGACGTGCATGCCCTGATCCTTGGGCGGGCGCAAACCGGGCTTCAGGCGTTTTTTTAAAGCGGCCTCATATGCAACAAAAAGCCCGCCGGTTTTCGGCGGGCTTTTCTTTTTGGATCAGGCTTTTTGCAGGTGATCGAATTCCGATACCATGGTGCCGACGCCAAGGCTTACGGAGCGTAGTTCGGTGACGATATCGCCCATCTCAGCCGCCGGGATCAGTGCTACAACCTCGTCCCAACCGGGCCATCCGGGTTTGGTATCAAAGCCCAAGAGTTGGCCGCGCCGTCCGGTGGCGATGCGTTGGACCTTGGGGGTATATTCCGCAGGCACTGAGAGTGTGACCTTTTGCACCGGTTCGAGCTTGATCGGGGCGCATTTGGGCAGAGCGTCGGTCATGGCTTTGGCGGCGGCCTTCTGGAAGGCCATGTCGGAGCTGTCGACGTTGTGATGGCCACCATCAACCAGTGTCACCGCGACATCGACAATCGGAAAACCCTCGGGGCCCTTGTCGAGGAAGGCGCGGACGCCTTTTTCTACCGCTGGGATATATTGCTTGGGCACTGCGCCGCCGACGATCCGGTCGTCAAAGACAAAGCCCGCGCCGCGTTGCATCGGTTTGATCTCGATCTCCACATCAGCGAATTCGCCGTGCCCGCCCGATTGCTTCTTGTGGCGGGCCTTTTGGGTGGTGGCTTTGGTGATCGTGCCGCGGAAGGGGACGGTTGGGGCCTCTTGTGAGAGTTTGAGGCCGGTATCGGCTTCGAGTTCTTTGAGCGCGATTTGCAGTTGGATCGCGCCTTGCCCTTCGAGGAGCAATTCACCGGTTTCGGGGTTGTGGGTGGTCTTGATTGAGGGATCAGCTTCGGACAGGCGCGCCAGTGCGGCGGAGAGGCGGACCTCGTCGGCGTGGTGCTCTGTTGAGAGGGCCAGCGCATACATCGGTGCAGGGGGCGCGGGCCAGTCGGCTTTGGCGTCTCCGGCTTCGGTCAGAAGATCGCCGGTTTTTGCCCCGGCCATGCGTCCGAGGGACACCACGGCCCCCGTGCCCGCTTTGCCGATCAGCGTCGTTTTCGCGCCAAGGGGTTGGGCCACATTAGCGACGCGGTCGCCGTTGAGCACATCACCATCGGCAATCTCGCCCGACCAGATGCGGACGTAGCTTTGTTTGCCCGCCTTGCCAGCATAGCCGGTGCTGAACACCTGTGCTGCCTTGCCCGTCTTCGGCAGACCAAGGCGTGCGACGGTCTCGGCGGGTGAGGGGGTATCGTGGCGCAGGGCCTTCATCAGGCGGGTGACGCCGTTTTCGTTCTCGGCAGAACCGAAGAACACCGGCACGATCAGGTCTTTGCGCAGGTCACGCACGAGGTTTTCATAGACTTCGCCGGTTGAGGGCGCGACATCTTCGAGAAGTTCTTCCATCAGGGTATCATCGAAATCCGCCAGTGATTCCAACATCGTGGTGCGGGCGTCTTCTTCGAGGTCGGCGATTTCCTTGGGCATGGAAATGATTTCGGATTTTTTGTGCGGTTCCCAGCGGAAGGCGCGTTCGCTCACGAGGTCGATCATGCCGGTGAGTTGGCCCTCCGCGTCGCGGATTGGGATTTCGCGTAGCAGGAGAGGGCGGGAGGAGATGGCCTGAAGCGCCTCAAACGTGGCGCGCACGGAGGCGTCTTCTTGATCCATTTTGTTGATATAGAGGATGTGCGGGATGTTGCGGTCATCAAGGAACCGCAGGATTGGCGACAGGGTCACGGCGCGTTCGGGTTTGGGGTCGCAGACCACAACGACGACATCGGCCACCATCATGGCGCATTGCGCATCATGGATGAGTTCGACCGAGCCGGGGCAGTCGATCACCGTCCAATCATCGCCCAGATAGTCAAATGCCGCGATGTTGAGGTCGGTCGACATGGTGCGGGCGCGGGCCTCGGGGGCGCTATCGCCAAGGCTTGTGCCGTCCTTGACCGTGCCACGCCTTGGGATGGCACCTGCGGTAAAGAGGATATCCTCAAACAGGGTCGTCTTGCCGCTTGAATAGGGGCCGACAAGGGCGGCGACACGCGCGCCTTTGATTTGATCTGTCATGAATATCCTCCATCTGCCGAGTGCGTATGCTTCTCGGGGCACAGGAGGGGGGACACCTGTGGCCCCGCACAGGCCACAGTCGGGGCGCGCGTGCGCGGCGTCCATGACATGTGTCAAACGGTCGGAGGATTCGCCGATAGCGGGTTTATTTTGCGTGTTTTCGAGGGGGAAAGTGGTGGGCGACCCTGGAATCGAACCAGGCGTGCGTCTCCGCGAGGGAGTTACAGTCCCCTGCCACACCTTGCGGCCTGTCGCCCACTTTCCTGAGGCTTGCGGCCTCAATGTGTGGGGCTGATTACCGGGACTGAAAGGGAGCGTCAACAAGAAAATCTCTTGCACATGGGTCGCGCCCGTCGCATTGCTGGGGGCTCATGAAAAACGGGGAAACCGGGCGATGAAAAAACCGAAATGGGTCGTGGAAAAGGAACAGCAAAAGCGCAAGGCTGCGGCGGAAACCCTATGGCTTTTCGGTTTGCATGCGGTGCGCGATGCATTGATGAACCCGGACCGCGAGAAGATCCGCCTTGTGGTCACCAAGAATGCCCATGACAAGCTGGCGGATGCCATCGCCGAGTCGGGCATGACGCCCGAGGTTGTGGAGCCGCGCAAATTTTCAGTGCCTATTGATCCTCAGTCGGTGCATCAGGGGGCTGCGCTTGAGGTCAAGCCGCTCAACTGGGGCTCTTTGGCGGAGCGCGCTATTGAAGGCGGCGACCGGCCTTTGCGGTTGATTCTACTCGATCGGGTGACCGATCCGCATAATGTGGGCGCGATTTTACGCTCGGCGGAAGTTTTCGGGGCGCAGGCGGTGATTGGCACCCGGCACAATTCGGCACCTGAGACCGGGGCATTGGCCAAGACGGCCTCCGGCGCGCTTGAACGTCAGCCTTATTTGCGCCTGCGCAACCTTTCGGATGCGATTACCGAATTACAGAAGATGGGCTATCTCGTGCTTGGCCTTGATGGCGAGGCGGAGCAGACGATTGAAGAGGCGCTTGAAGGGCGGCGCGATGCACCTGTGGCGCTTGTTCTTGGGGCCGAGGGGCCGGGACTGCGCCAGAAAACCAAGGAAACGGTCGATGCCTTGGTGCGGATTGATTTCGCGGGTGGATTCGGATCGCTCAACGTCTCCAACGCCGCCGCTGTGGCGCTTTATGCGTCTTTGCCACGTGGGGGCTAATAATCCGGGGATTGCGCCCTAGATAGGGGCAAGACCAAGGAGAGAAGATGCCCCAGACGCCGAAGATCGCCACCTGCACCTATTGCAGCACTCGGGCCGCGCTTGTGTTCAAGGAGAGTGGGCGGCACGAGTTGGCCTGTTCGGCCTGTGGTGCGCCGCTACATGAATTGAAACAGATGCCAAGCGCGACGCGCATCAAGGAACGTGTGAAGGTAGTGCATGTGCCGGTCTATAAAGAGGCCAAGACCAAGAAGAAAAAGAAGCGCCGCAAGAGTTGGTCGCGCCGCCTTGCTGAAGAGATTTTTGACGTGGTCGAGGATATCTTCGACTGATTCACCTTGTGATCACAAATTCTTGAGCGCCCTTTAAATGTCGCAAAGTACGGTTATCTCTAATCACACAAGAGGCAGCACCGGAACAGCAGCCTCTTTATTCACTGTCCCTCGTTCCGTACCTCGCGCCCAAGTCCCAACTTGGGCGCTTTTTTCTTGTCGAAAGCCGCGCTAGGGTCGGGCCATGCAGTATTCAGATCAACTCCTGAAAGACATTCTCAAGCGCACCAAGAGTGTTGCGGTGGTAGGCGTGTCGATGAACCCGGTTCGACCGAGCTATTACGTGGCGCGGTATCTGTCGCTCAAGGGCTATACCGTCATTCCGGTCAACCCCGGCCATGCGGGCAAGATGCTCTTTGGTCAGACCGTGCGTGCGAGCTTGTCGGAGATCGACGTGCCGGTGGATATGGTCGATATCTTTCGCCGCTCCGAGGCCGTGCCGCCGATTGTCGATGAGGCAATGGAGCATCTGCCGGGGCTCAAGACGATCTGGATGCAGATCGGCGTTGAACATGCCGAGGCGGCGGCCAAGGCCGAGGCGGCGGGGCTGACCGTGATCCAGAACCGCTGTCCCAAGATCGAGTATCAGCGCCTCTTTGGTGAGTTGCGCATGGGCGGCTTTGCTACGGGCGTCATCTCTTCCAAGCTCTGAGAGGGGCGCAAGGCAGGGCTGCGCCGTTGCGTTCCCTCTTGCTCGTGCGCCGCGATGGCGATAGCCAGAAGCGCATGAGACTTCTTTTTCTGGGCGATGTCATGGGGCGTGCGGGGCGCGCAGCTGTGGCGGAACATCTGCCGCGTCTGCGTGAGGACTGGCGGCTCGATTTCGTGGTTGTGAATGGCGAGAACGCCAGCAACGGCATGGGGCTTTCGGCCTCGCATGCGCAGCTTTTGCTTCAGGCGGGGGCCGATTGCGTCACGCTTGGCGATCATGCCTTTGATCAGAAGGACATGATGCAGTTCATCCAGAACGAACCGCGCATTCTCCGACCCGCCAACTATGCCCATGGTGATGTGCCGGGGCGGGGCTATCGGGTCTTTGAGGCGCGTGGCGGGCGTAAGGTTCTCGTGGCACAGGTTTTGGGGCAAGTGTTCATGAAGCGCCCCTTTGACGATCCGTTTTCGGCCATGGACGCTATCCTGCGCAAACATCCGCGCGGCGGCATGGTGCAGGCGGCGTTGGTCGATATGCATTGTGAGGCGACATCGGAAAAGATGGGCATGGGGCATTTCTGCGATGGCCGGGCAAGCCTTGTTGTCGGCACCCATACCCATGTGCCGACGGCGGATGCGCAGATCCTGCCTGGCGGGACGGCGTTCCAGTCCGATGCCGGGATGTGCGGCGACTATAATTCCGTGATTGGTATGGAAAAGGCCGAACCGATGCGCCGTTTCGTGACCGGTATGCCCAAAGCGCGGTTTACCCCGGCAATGGGCGAGGCGACGCTTTCGGGGGTCTATGTCGAGACCGATGACCGCACAGGGGCGGCGACGCGCATCGAGATGGTGCGTCAGGGTGGGCGGCTTGCGCCTGCGGGCCCACAGTGAATCGGGGGGCGGCGCTTGGTATCTTGCTCGTGCTTGGCGCGGGGTGGGGCATCACCCAGCCGCTCACCAAGATCGCCGTCAGCGAAGGCTATCAGCCTTTTGGTCTGATCTTCTGGCAGCAGGCCATTGGGGCGGTGGCGCTTGGCGCGATCCGCCTTGTGCAGGGGAAATCTCTGGCGCTGCCATGGCGGCTCTGGTGGTTCATCTTGCTGATCGCGCTTCTGGGCACGCTTGTGCCAAATAGTTTTTCCTACAAGGCGACGATCCATCTTCCTGCCGGGATCGTTTCGGTGCTGATCTCGTTGGTGCCGATCTTTGCCTTTCCGATCGCTCTTGGCTTGCGGGTCGATCAGTTTTCAGGCCCGCGGCTTCTTGGGCTTTTGATCGGGGGCGCAGGCGTTGTTTTGCTGATCCGTCCCGAGAGCCTGCCGGACCCGGCCATGGTGTTCTGGGTGCCGGTGGCGATGATTGCGCCGCTTTGCTATGCCTTTGAAGGGAATATCGTTTCCAAATGGGGCACCCATGGGCTTGGCCCTGGTCAGCTCCTCTTTGGGGCCTCGGCGCTTGGGGCGATTGTGGCGCTGCCGCTGGCGATTGGGACCGGGCAGTTCATTGATCCGCGCACCGAGTGGGGCGCGCCGGAATTTTCATTGGTCCTGTCCTCGCTGATCCATGTGGCGGTTTATACCAGCTATGTCTGGCTCGTGGGGCGCACGGGATCGGTCTTTGCCGCGCAGGTCGCTTATGTGGTGACCGGGACGGGGGTTTTGTGGTCGATGTTGATCCTGTCGGAACGCTACTCAGGGTGGGTCTGGCTTGCGATGGGGCTTATTTTGGCGGGCATGGCGCTGGTGCAGCCACGGCGCAAGGAGACGCTTGCTCCCTGACGATGCATCGGCGATTGTGACGCGAGGCAAATACCGGGATTTTTATGGATCTGTTCGATTTTTCACAAACCACTCAGGCGGTGATTGCGCTTGCCACTGTGGGCGTCATGTTCACGCTTTTCCTACGCGAGAGTTTTCCCACCGAAGTGGTTGCGATTGCCGGGGTGGCGATGCTTCTGGTGACGGGAGTTTTGCCCTATGACTCGGCGTTGGCGGTGTTGTCCAACCCGGCGCCGTGGACCATCGCCGCGATGTTTATCATCATGGGGGCCCTGGTGCGCACTGGCGCGCTTAGTGCGTTCACCCACATGGCCGACACACAGGCCAAGACCAATCCGCGCCTGGCGATTGCCATGCTGATGGGGTTTGTCATTGTGGCCTCGGCGGTGGTGTCCAATACACCGGTTGTTGTGGTGATGATCCCGGTCTTTACCCAGCTCGCCCGCACCCTTGGGACAACGGCTTCCAAGCTCTTGATTCCGCTGTCTTATGGCGCGATCCTTGGCGGCACGCTGACGCTTATCGGGACATCGACCAACCTGCTTGTCGATGGTGTTGCGCGGGCCCATGGGCTTGAGGCGTTTTCGATCTTTGAGGTGACCAAGCTGGGCGTGATTTTGGTCATTTGGGGGATGATCTATTTGCGGGTTTTCGGGTCGCGGTTGCTCCCTGCGCGCGACAGCATGGCGGACATGCTATCGAACCGGAAACAGATGAAATTCTTTACCGAAGCCGTAATCCCACCGGAGTCGAACCTCATTGGGCGCGAGGTCAACGGGGTGCAGCTTTTCAAGCGTGAAGGGGTGCGTCTCATCGATGTGATCCGCGGCGATCTTTCGCTGCGTCGTAACCTTGAAGGGGTGACGCTTCAGGTCGGTGATCGGGTGGTTTTGCGCACACGAATGACGGAGCTTTTGTCGCTTCAGAGAGACAAGTCCTTGAAGCGTGTGGATCAGGTTTCGGCGGTGGAGACAACCACCGTGGAGGCGCTGATTACGCCGGGGTGTAAGATGGTGGGGCGTCGGTTGGGGGACTTGCGGTTGCGGCGGCGGTTTGGGGTGTATCCGCTGGCGGTGCATCGGCGGAACCAGAATATCGGTCGACAGCTTGACGATCTGTTTGTGCGGGTGGGGGATACGCTGCTTCTGGAAGGGGCGCCGGGCGATATTCAGCGCCTGTCCAAAGAGATGGACATGGTGGACGTGACCCATCCATCAGAACGCGAATTCCGCCGGGGCCATGCGCCGATTGCCATTGCCGCGCTGATTGCCATTGTGGCGCTTGCGGGGTTCGGTGTGGCGCCGATTTTCCTCTTGTCGATCCTTGCGGTGGCGGCGGTGCTTTTGACCCGCTGTATCGACGCGGATGAGGCGTTTTCCTTTGTCGATGGGCGGCTTCTGGCACTGATTTTCTCGATGCTCGCCATCGGCGCGGCACTTGAGCATTCCGGGGCAGTTTCCCTTATTGTTGAGGCAGTTGCGCCTGTTTTGTCGGGCTTGCCGCCGTTCCTTTTGGTGTGGGCGGTCTACCTTCTGACCTCGGTTCTGACAGAGCTTGTCTCCAACAACGCGGTGGCCGTGGTTGTGACGCCGATTGCCATCGGTTTGGCCTCTGCGATGGGGATTGATCCGCGCCCGTTGGTGATCGCGGTGATGGTCGCCGCATCGGCGAGTTTTGCCACCCCGATCGGCTATCAGACCAACATGCTCGTCTATGGTCCGGGGGGGTATAAGTTCACGGATTTCCTACGTGTGGGGATCCCGCTTAACCTCTCGATCGGGCTTTTGGCGTCGATCCTGATCCCGGTGTTCTGGCCGCTTTGACGCAAGCCGAATCGGCACATGAAAACCATGGTTAACGCCTGAAACGACTGGGAAAACGCACATCTGCATCGCGTATGTATTACGTCGGTATTGCGTCGGTGCGGGTTTGGCAAAAGGACCGGTTTAACCGCGCGCGCGATGGTTAAGGCAGCGTGCGGGTTAAGGAAAGGTGAGTGGTTGGGTTAGGTGGCTTTTGTTGTCGTGCGATATCTTGGTCTGAGCGGGAGCAGAACTCGACAGGGTGGGCGGGAAGGAGACGTTCGCTGCACAGACAACCATCGACTGCAATGGGAAGGATAAGGGCCGTTCACTCCCCAACAATCCGCCTAATCTGCTCTACCACCCGAAGCGCTGCCCCCTGTCGCTGCCATGGCTCTGTCTGTGCAAGCGCATGGCGTAGTGCTGCCGCCAGCATTGTCCCTTTTTCAATGTTCTCGGCGACATACGTGAGGACGGCATCCATTTCTTTGCCTCGCACATCGCGGTCCACACATTCACGGGCTGCGCAGTCCAGAAAATCAAGCACAGCGCCCACCTGATCACGGATGAGGATATCTTCGCTCCAGTTCCCACCAAACGAGACGTTGCCGAGTTTGCCTTTCATGTCCATATAGGAACAAATAGTGAACATCTGGCGATTCTGAAATGGTGAAATTTCGAACTCTCTATATCGACATGGATAGTTTCTATGCCTCTGTGGAGCAGCAGTTGACTCCAGAACTGCGTGGGCGGCCTGTTGGGATCACGGCTGTCGACAATGACGCCGGAGCCATTGTGGCGGCCTCCTATGATGCGAAAGCTTTGGGTATTGGTGTTGGGACGCGGATATATGAGGCAAAGAAGCTCTGTCCGAATATTGCCCTCGTGGGCGCACGTCACCGGGTCTATGTGCGCATGAACCAAAAGATCGCTAAGGCGATTGATCGGATCGCGGAAGTTGAGCGCATTCGGTCGGTCGATGAATTCCAAATCCGACTATCCGCTGTGGATCACGAGCTTGACAGGGCTGTTGCGAAAGCGGCGGCAATCAAAGCCCTTATTAAGCAAGAAGCCGGACCATTCATCGGTGCTTCAGTCGGGCTTGGCCCCAATCATCTTCTCGCAAAAATTGCCGGGAAGTTGGAAAAACCGGATGGGCTATCATGGCTGTCACCCGACAATATGCCGGATAGGCTGGCTGATATGCCACTGGACAAGCTGCCGGGGATTGCCAAGGGAATTCACCGCAAGCTGGTGGCTGCGGGGGTGCAAACGATACCAGACCTTTACCGCCTAGACCCGCGACATGCGCGCATGATCTGGCATTCGGTCGAGGGAGAGCGGTTCGTGCGCGCTCTGCAAGGTGAAGATATTCCGCTCATGCCCACAAGGCGGAACGGGTATGGTAACTCAAAGGTTTTGGCCCCGGAAAACCGTTCCTTACCAAATGCGTATTTTGTATCTCGTTGGTTGGTGGAAAAGGCGACGGCACGCCTACGCCGAGATGGCTATCTGGCGCGCTACTTTTCTATTCAGGTATCTTGCAGCCCCAAGGGATGGTGGTCGGATGGCATCACAACCTTTCCCAGCCAAGACACCCTTCACTTTCTGGCACTGCACAAGGCCCTGTGGCGGCGGTTCTATGACCGCACTGAATGCAGAAACTACTTGTCGGTCGGTGTGCAGTTGGGACGCATTCAGAGGCTTGAGGACCGAATGCCGGATCTCTTCCTACCGCTACCGCAGGCGTCCCCGACAAGTCGTGAGAAACTTGGCAAGGTGGTCGATAACATCAACCGGCGGTATGGGCCGGATACCGTGTCCTTCGGGCACTCCCAACCGCACTATGGTTTTTTTGAGAGGGGATGAGGCGACGAAATATTAGTCTAGCGGATATGTGTAGGCTCCTCCATGTTAGACCCTCTGGACGTGGTGAGGATTGCGCAATGTGGGTTAGGTGGATCGAACGGTCGTCCGCTGCGTGAGGCACAAAGGCCAGCTATGCGGGACACTGCGATGCAGGGTCTAGCTCTCTCACGAAGGTCCGCTCTGGGCCATCCGCGCTATTCTAAGGCCTTCCCCAAACCCCAAGCCAAAGAAAAACCGGGGCACGC
>JAAEZB010000106.1 GCA_018223085.1 Paracoccaceae bacterium | reverse complement strand
GCGGGCGCATTCTGCACCCACCCTCGGGTCGGGCGCATCGCTCTGTGGGGCGTGGCGGGCTGAAGCCCGCCCTACGGGGTGTGGGGGTGGTGGGTTGGAAACCCACCCTACAGAGGGTGGCGGCGGGCGAGTGTTCGTTTGATGGAGGTGAGTTATGCATCGGTTGATTAAACGAGGGCTCATGTTTGGGAACCTTATTGAGGTATCCTCGCCCGTTCTTGTCGAGCGGTATAACCGGGCGCTTATGCATTTGACGGGCAAGCGCACGGGGCTGACGGATTTTCATATTGATGTGTCGGGGTTTAGCCCCGAAATCGGGGATGAGTTGGGGGATGAGCTTTACCTCAACCAAGGGGGCTGTAACCGACAGTTTATCTTGCTCACGACCGAGCAGAAGAGTGCGCCCCTGCTCAATGCGCAGTTTTCGACCTCGCGCGAGATTCTCAAGCATTTCATCGAGGAAAACGAGCCGCAGCTTTTTGCCCTCACGGCGCGGGATGCTGTGGCGGGGGAGTTGGTTAATTCGGTGTTTTCCGTGACCACGCCAGAGCGGCTCTTCGATATTCGCAAGGTGGTCATTGAGGCGGATACGACGGAAGGCACGCTGCGCGATGCAGAGGCCTTGGGGCGGATGGTCGATCGGTTCAAGACGCAGGAGGACGCATGGTTTGACGATGTCCTCATCGCGGAGATGATCGGGCTCGCCAAACGCACGGGCGATGTGACGCGCAATCCGGTGCGCCTCAAGCATATGGAGTTTGCGCAGGAGAATTTCTGGACCGCGCATTTCGGGGGGCTTTATCTCTTTCGCGGCGTGGATCATCCGGCGGTTATTGTGCGCGAGGATAAGGCGGGCCTTGGCAAATTGCCGGTCAAATACACGTTCGATTTCAGGGACCGAAACCAGATCGCCAAGTTCCTTGAGTATAACGACCTCGTGGAGCCAATCGTAAAGGCGCGCGGCATAGATGCGGGCGCGATCCTGCGTCAGAAGATGGATTTCATCGTGGTGGACGCGGCGCAGGATGCAGGCGTGGACCTTACCGGCGCGACGCGGCGCGATATTCGCGCGCTGGCGCGGGCCCATGCGGAACGGTTGCCGGAAGAATATCACGGGCTGCGCCAGTTGCTCTCATGGGCCGAGGATGGCGCGCCGTGGCCGCGGATTACGTCGGATCATCCGGCCTATTTCTATACGCTTCGGGCGGCGGATACGGAGGACCGGGATCTGGTCAACATGCTCCTTGCGGAGCTGGCGCCCAAGGATGTGCGGCAGTTGTTCATCTGTCACAAGGAGGTGTTCTATCGCCTTTATCGCGGGTGGTCGGAGACCAAGAAATCCTTTGTCGCGGATTTCCTTGAGCGGGAATATCAGGCCGACAAGGCAGGTGCGCGGGCGGCGCTTTTCGGGCATGATGCGCCCATGGAAGAGCCCGCGCCGATGCGCCCGCGCGAGGATATGATTGCGCGCGTCGGCCCGTGGGGCGCGGTCAGGAGGTAGGCTATGTTTGCACTTTTACGGCTTAGCGTGATTGGGTTCGTGGTTCTCACGATTATCTATGTCGCCCTGTCCTTTTATTCCCGCGCGGTGCGGCGCGATAAGCTTGAGGCGGAATGGGACGAAGAAGGGATGACGGGCGACAAGGAGGCCTGGGTCGATGAGGGGCTTGAGGACTATGACGGGTCTTTGCGTCGTAAATTGATCCTCGGTGTCTATATCGTGCCTGTGACGCTTGTCATCGTGTTGATCTATTTCGTGAATTTTTACTGAGGGGGCCGGGCAATGGTCTATGTCAAATGGGGTTTCTGGGCGGTGTTCTGGCTCGTGGTGGGGGCGTTCTTTCACTACACGCTGCCGCAGCATGACATCGTGCGGATCGTCAATACCTATGAGGAACGCCAGGAGCTTGGCGATTGGACGCGGATGTTCTGGGCCGTGCCGGACGATCAGTCGGCGGAGCTTATCAACCGGGATGTGCAGTTCATTCAGGGGGTAAAGCCGAACGGCGGGGCGATGGTTTATCGCAACGAGGATACGGGTTGGGGCTGGCCGCCCTATTTCAAGTTCGACACGGCGAACCTTTATACCGAGGCGAATGACGCGATCTCGACCAAGGCGGCGCCCGAGTGGGTTTCGGTGACGCATTACGGCTGGCGCAATGAGTTCCTGTCGATCTTTCCCAACGCGGTTGGGATCAAGCCCGTCTCGGGGCCGGATGCGACGATCATTCCGTGGCTCAACATTATTATCCTGACGCTATTGGCGGCGTTGTGCTGGGCGATCTGGGTGCGTTGGCGGCGGTTCCGCAAGGCGCGGATCGATCCGGTGCTTGAGGATGTGAGCGAAGGGTTTGAGGATATGGGCGATTCCATTGCCGAGAAGCGCGGACGCCTGTCGCGCTGGATTGATAGCTGGAAGTCGAAGTAAGGCCCGGCGCGGGGTCAGGTCAGGAGCTTGACCCCGGCGAGGATGAAAACCCCGATAAAGGCGGTCTCAATGGTCAGCAGGCCAATCGCCGCGCCGCCGACCTTGAGCAGTTCCTTGATGTTGGTCTTCATGCCCACCGCAGCGATGGCCGTCAGGAGAAGCCAGCGTGAGGCGGAAGAGAGCAGCGCAGAGACCGTTTCCGGGATCAGGTGCAGCGAATTCAATGTTGCGAGCACGAGAAACCCAATAACGAAACCGGGTAAAAGGGGCGGGTTTTCGCCCTCGGTTCGGGTTTCGGCAAAGCGGCGGATCAGGAGCGAGGCGACAAGCACCACGGGCGCCAGCATGGCGACGCGGATCAGTTTGACGAGGGTCGCGGTATCGCCGGTGGTTTCCGAGATGGTAAAGCCCGCGCCGACGACCTGTGCTACGTCATGGATCGTGCCGCCGAGGAAGACGCCGCCCTGCACCTCGCCAAGGCCAAGGAGGCCCACGGCGATGGGATAGAGGATCATGGCCAGCGTCGAGAGCACGGTGACGCCCATGACGGTAAAGATCAGATGTTGTTCGGAGCGTTCATCGCGGGGCAGGATGGCGGAGATTGCCATGGCGGCCGATGCGCCGCAGATGGCGACGGAGCCAGCGGTCAGGAGCGCAAAACGCCAGCCATGCCCGAAGAAGCGCGAGATCAGCAGGCCAAAGCCGATTGTCGCGATCACACCGGCAATGATGAGCCCGATCAGCGGCAGGCCAAGGGACATCATGAGATCAAAGCTGATGCGCACGCCGAGGAGGGCCACGCCGAGGCGCAGGAGATTCTTGGCCGAGAAGGAAATGCCGGGGACGGTTTTGCCCTCATCACCGAGAAAGTTCACCGCGATGCCGAGCAGGAGCGCCAGAAGCATGGCGGGGGTGCCGTAATGCTGGGCGAGGAATTGGGCCGTGATCGCAACGATCACGGCCATTGTTATGCCGGGGGCGAGGGTTTTGGCCGCGTCGATCCCCCGGTCCATCTCAGAGTGCCTTTTGCGGACGCATGTCGGCGGGGTCGATCCCTGCGACCTCGACCGGCTTGGTCATGGCGTCGCGGCGGAAGGGTTCGCCGAGTTCCTGATTGATGAGGGCTTCGATCAAGGTCGTGATGCCGTTTTTCTGATCCTCGATGGCTTGGGTCAGGGCGGCGGTCAACTCGTCCATTGTGCGGGCGACGACGCCTTTGAGGCCGCAGGCATTGGCGATGCCGGCATAGGAAACCTGATTGTCGAGTTCGGTGCCGACGAAGTTATCTTCATACCACAGCGTCGAGTTGCGCTTTTCCGCGCCCCATTGGTAGTTGCGGAAGACGACCTGTGTAATCGCGGGCCATTCTTCGCGGCCGATGGCCGTCAGTTCGGTCACCGCAATGCCAAAGGCACCGTCGCCGGAGAAGCCGACCACAGGGGTATCGGGGCAGCCGATCTTGGCGCCGATGACCGAGGGCAAACCATAGCCACAAGGACCAAAGAGGCCGGGGGCGAGATATTTGCGACCTTTTTCAAACGCCGGGTAGGCGTTGCCGATGGCACAGTTGTTGCCGATGTCGGAAGAAATGATCGCATCGGTCGGCAGGGCCGATTGGATCGCGCGCCACGCCATGCGGGGGCTCATCCAGTCGGGCTTGTCGTCGCGGGCGCGTTGGTTCCACGTTGTGCCGGGATCGTCGTCTTCGTGATCCATCGAGGCGAGCTGTTGCGCCCATGCGGATTTGGTCTGGGCGATGGTGGCCTTGCGGGCCTCGCGGCCTTCGTCGCCTGCCGTGCTAGAGAGCTTATCGAGGATCGAGGCCGCGACCTTCTTGGCGTCACCAACGATGCCGACGGTCACTGGTTTGGTGAGGCCAATGCGGTCGGGGTTGATGTCGACCTGAATGATTTTCGCATCCTTGGGCCAGTAATCCATGCCATAGCCCGGCAGGGTCGAAAACGGATTGAGGCGGGTGCCAAGGGCGAGGACGACATCGGCCTGTGCGATCAATTCCATCCCGGCCTTGGAGCCGTTGTAGCCCAAGGGGCCGGCAAAGAGCGGGTGCGAGCCGGGGAAGGCGTCGTTGTGCTGATAGCCGCAGCAGACCGGGGCGTCGAGGCGTTCCGCCAGCGCCATGGAAGCCGGGATCGCGCCGCCGAGGACGACGCCCGCGCCGTTGAGGATTACCGGGAATTTCGCAGAGGAGAGCATTTCGGCCGCCGCCGAGAGCGCCTCTTCGCCGCCGCCGGGGCGTTCGAATTCAACGATGGCGGGCAGGTCAATGTCGATCACCTTGGTCCAGTAATCGCGCGGCATGTTGATCTGAGCCGGGGCTGAGGCGCGTTTGGCGTTGAGGATCACACGGTTGAGGACTTCGGCAACGCGGGTGGGGTCACGGACCTCTTCCTGATAGGCGACCATATCCTTGAAGGCGGCCATCTGTTCGACCTCTTGGAAGCCACCCTGACCGAGGGTCTTGTTGGCGGCCTGCGGGGTCACAAGGAGAAGCGGCGTGTGGTTCCAGTAGGCGGTTTTGACGGCGGTGACGAAGTTCGTGATGCCGGGGCCGTTCTGGGCGATCATCATCGACATCTTGCCGGTGGCGCGGGTATAGCCGTCGGCCATCATCCCGCCCGAGCCTTCATGAGCGCAGTCCCAAAAGGCAATCCCCGCACGCGGGAAAAGATCGGAAATCGGCATGAAGGCCGAGCCGATGATGCCAAAGGCATGTTCGATACCATGCATCTGGAGAATTTTGACGAAGGCTTCTTCGGTGGTCATTTTCATGGGGTGCGATCCTCTTGCGGGGCGTAACAGGCATGTCAGTTGAGAAAATACCTACGGTTTGCTCCAAAGGGCGAATAGGGCCAGTTTTGCCCTCGGCGTGGAGCCAGTTTTACATCTCGGAAATCGCTTGGGCGATGCGGGCGACGCCTTCGGGGATGCGTTCGGAGGGAATCGAGGAATAGGCGAGGCGATAAAAGCCTGTTTGCGGCGTTTTGCGTGAGAAAAAGGAATAGCCGGGTTCGATCAGCACGTCTTTTTCGCGCAGGGCGCGGTGGAGGCTATCGGTATCGATTCCGTCCGGGGCCTGCATCCAGAAGGACGATCCGCCATGCACCCCTTGTCCGGCGATGCTCAATCCGTTGGCATCAATGGCCTCCTGCATGACCGCGCGGCGGTCGCGCAGCACGTTGCGGATGCGTCGAATCAGGGCGTCGTAATGACCGAGCGAGAGGAAATAGGAGGTGGTGCGCTGGATATGGCCGGGGGGATGGCGCAGCACGCTGGCGCGCAGGGCGCGGGCCTCGCGGATAAAGGGGGCAGAGCCGACAAG
>JAAEZB010000105.1 GCA_018223085.1 Paracoccaceae bacterium | reverse complement strand
GCTGATGATACCGAGATGCTTCTGGCCGGAATGGAAGCGGCGGTGCGGGCACGGGGAGGGGTTTCATGAAGGTTCTGTTTGTCTGTCTTGGCAATATCTGCCGCTCGCCCACGGCCGAGGGCGTGTTTCGCGAGATGGCCGGAGACGCGGAGACCGATAGTGCGGGCACCAGCGATTGGCATGTGGGCGATCCGCCCTATGGGCCGATGCAGGCTGCAGCCAAGGCGCGGGGGTATGACCTGTCTGACTTGCGCGCGCGTCAGTTCACGTCGGAGGATTTTGACCGGTTCGATCTCATCATCGGCATGGATGCGAGCAACATCGCCAATATGGAGCGGCTGCGTCCGGGCGGGAACGTAACCCCAGTGCGCCTCTTTACCGATTACGCGCCAGAGCGGGGCATGGACGAGGTGCCGGACCCCTATTACACGCGCGATTTTGACGGGGCGCTTGATCTCGTTGAGGCCTGTGCGCGGGGTTTGAAAGCCGCGCTTTGAGGCTCAGACGTCAGTCAGGCGAAGATCACCGGCAAGCCAGGGGAGTTTGGTCAGGGTGGGTGCAATAACCTGTTCCTGAAGCAGGCCGCGCAGGATGTCATGGACATCGCGCGGCACGCGGTCGGCCCAGTCGGCGCTCGCGAAGAGGGAAATTGTGCGGCTGAACGGGGCGAAGGGGAGAGGGTAGGCCTCGACCTCGTCGTGGAAGCGCGCGGCGCGCATATAGCCGAGCGGCGTTGTCACCGACCAGCCGATGCCACGCGCTACCATGGCCATCAGGGCAAGGTGGCTGCCGATTTCGAACCGTTCGGGAAAATCGAGGCCGAGGCGGGCGAATTGGGCGTCGATCATGCGGCTTATGAGCTGGGTGCGTTCGTAACGCAGGAAGGGCAGCTGCGAGAGGGCATCAAGCGTTGGCGCGCCAGAGAGGCGGCCACGCGGGGCGACGATGATGAACGGGTCATGGACGAGCGGGTATTCCGTCACCCCGTCGAGCATGTCCCCACTGCGGGCCGCTACGCCGAGGTGTAAGTTGCGGTCCCGCATGGCGGCGTTGATTTCGTGGCTTGGCGCGGTGATGAGGCGAAAGCGGCAGTTGGTCAGGCTCTCAGCAAGGACCGTGGCAAGGCGTGGTGTCAGGTCGTTGTCAAAGTCGTCGATCATCCCGAGCGACAGCGAGGTGAGGTGCGATAGGTCCATCACCGTCAGTTCGGATTGCGCAAGGCGAAGTTCCGAGAGCACGCGACTCGTGCGGGTAAGGAAGGCGCGTCCCGCAGCTGTCAGGCGCATGGGGCGTTTGCCATGGTCGAGAAGGGCCGTGTCGAGCGCGGCTTCGAGGTTGCGGATCTGCTGGCTCACGGCGGGTTGGGAGAGGCCGGTTTCCTCGGCGGCCTGTGCCACAGAGCCGCTTTGGGCGAGGGCCTCGAACACTTCGAGGCCACGCAGGGTCACGCCTTTTGCGAGCATGTGTCAGTCTCCGGCAGTTTCCGGATTTGTGAATTCACATGGTGCCCGCGTCAAGGTTTGCGCATATAGATTTCAGAAAAGTGAAGGCGTGGATCAGTTCAGATGGCCACAGGTCGCCGCGAATGTGGCGCTGAATTCCTTGTAGCGCTTCCAGAAACGCTCATGGCTGAGGCGATCCGACTGGCGGACTTCCTGCGCTTTGTGCGGGTCCTTGAAGAAGGTGGCGGCAAGCTTCTGGTCGCCGCTGCGCAACTCGCGGTCGGCAACCTGCTGCATGCAGCGGCACATGCGGCGGCTCGCGGCTTTGCGATCCGATTTCAGGCAGGCGCGTTTCATCGGGCCAGCCTCGGCTATATGGGGCACGGCAGGGAGGGTGACAGCAGCCAGCAATAGGGCAACCAGAACATGTTTCATGACTCGGCCTCGAACTCGATATTGTAGTGCCCGCATTTTCGCGGTGCGTTCGGGTAACTATGCCCGAGGTGGCGGTAGAGATCAAATCGAAGCGGTTGCGTCTAAAAGTCCTGCCAGAATCCGAGGGTCAGGCAATGCTCTCCGGCGCCCGCACTGCGCAGCTTCAGGCCGAGGGTCAGGTGGTATTTGTCCCAGACGCGGTAGGCGAAGGAGGGGGAAAGCGTTATGCCCGGACGCTCAAGGGTCAGGCCGAGCATGAGTTTCAGGCGGTCGCTCTGGTTCAGGCCGATCATTGCGTCGAGCTTCGGCAGGATCGTGCCGCCTCCGCCGGGGATGGTCAGGGTGGCGTCCAGTGTGGTCCAGCCGGAATAGCCAAAAAGCGCGATGCCACGTCCCCAGGAGAGGCCGGGGCGGACAAGCGGTGTTAGTTCAGTCAAGCTCCAGCGCGCGCCGAGAGCGAGTTCGGCGGCCATGCGAGAATGGCGGCCTTCGCGCAGGGGAAAGCGCAGGAATACCAAGGCGTTGCCGTTGCCGGCCGTGTCGCCGCCGCCATCAAGCCCAAGGGTCAGGCGCGGGGTCAGGCCGTATTCAGCGTAGACAGAATTGTAGAGGTCAATGCCATGGCGGTCCGAAGGCGCAACCTCGGCTGTGGTCGCGCTGAACCCGGTGCCCTCGGCACGCAGCCATGGGCCGGCGAGGGCCGGTGTCGCGGCCAGCATGATAAGTAAAATCCAACGGATCATATTAACCTCTTTGCAAGAGATATCCGGGGATGGTTTACTTTCAGTTAACGCGCAGTTTCGCCACTCTGGCCGGGATATCCGGCAGATAGCCAAGGAGAATGCCATGCCCAAGATTTGCAAGGATGCGACGTATCAGACGGTCATCACCACGTTCGAGATGACGCCGGGGACCTGTCAGGATTTGTTGGATGCATTGACGGAGGCGTATGAGACGTTCATCTCCAAACAGCCGGGGTTCATTGCGGCGGGGCTTCATGTCAACGATGCGCAGACGCGGATTGCGAACTATTCCCAATGGGAGCGGCGCGAGGATTTTCAGGCCATGTTGCGCACCGAAGAGATGCGCGAGCGCAACCGGCAGATCAACCTTTTGTGCCGCAGTTTCGAGCCGGTCATGTATGATGTGGTGGCGGCGTTTGACTGATGGATCGGGCTTGACCAGGGGCCGGGAAAAGCATGATTTGTATCAAGGTGATCCGCACGGCGGAGGCCTAAACTGTTGGAAGGAACAGGAGAGCCAACATGTATGACCACATTCTCGTACCCGTCTCGTTTGATGGTGACCGCCACCCGGAAACGGCCCTTGAGGTTGCATCCAAGCTGGGCTCGAAGGGGGGCAAGGTTACGCTTTTGCATGTGATGGAACAAATCCCATCCTATGCGGTGAACTATATCCCGGAAGGGTTCCATGATGACGCCAAACAGGCGATTTCGGCCTCTCTCGAAAAGATGAGCAGGGGGTTGGCCAATGTGGATTGTGTTGTCGTCGACGGCCATTCTGGGCGCACGATCCTTGATTGGGCTGCGGATCATAATCCCGATTTGATCGTTGTCGCCTCGCACCGTCCGGGGATGCAGGATTTTCTTCTTGGCAGCACGGCGACACAGATCGTACGTCATGCCAAATGTGCGGTGCACGTGGTCCGTTAGGGCCTTGTAACCACGTGAGAAATCGGGTCCCATGACCCGTAGGAGACCAAGAGGAGCCGCCCGGTTGGGCGGCTTCGGATATTGCGGAGGAAGAGACTATGAAGAGTATTGTAGCTGCGGCGGCTGCCGCGTTTATGGCCCTGCCCGCGCTGGCGGGAGAGGTCAATATCCGGCCCGACCTTTCCTTTGTCGAGATCGAGACGGCCAATGGTCCGGTTACGATTGAGCGCATTCAGGATACGGAAAACAAGATCGAAGGCGACTGGGCCAAGACCTCGCGTCCCTGCCCGAATTTCTGCATTCAGCCGATGGTGCCTGCACCGGGCGTGACGCCGATTGGCGAGCTGGAAATGCTTGAGTTCCTGCAGGACCCGGAGGTGATCGTGGTCGATGGGCGCGTGACCTCCAACTTTGAGGACGGGGCGATCCCCGGCGCGATCAACATCCCCTATACGCAGGCGGCGGATCGGTTGGATGAGCTGGGCTGTGAGGTCGATTTTGACGGGTTCATTTGCGACGATGCCAAGGAGGTTGCGCTTTATTGCAATGGGCCGTGGTGTGGGCAGTCACCGACAGCGGCGCGGCGGATGATTGAAGCGGGCTATCCGGCGGAGAAAATCTATTATTACCGTGCCGGTATGACCGGTTGGCGGATGCTCGGCCTGACGGTCACCAAGTAAATCCACGGACACGACATTGGACCCACCGGGCGGCAACGCGCGGTGGGTTTTCTTTTGCCAAAAGCGGCCAAAACCCACGTCTGTATCGCGTCGGTATTGCGTCGGTATCGCGGTGGTGCCACTCTTGGGCCAAACCGGTTTACAAAGGTTTCGGGAGGGTAACATGAGCGAACTGCCTGTGGTTGGCGCACAGCTGACGGTTCTTGATCTGGCCAAGCATCGCGATTGGCTTTTCGAGAAGGACCGCGACCTTGAGCTGCCGGAATTCTGTATGGCGGATATCCTGCGCAACCCGGACCCGTTTATCGACATGGCCCGAAATGCGCTTGATGGCTGGGACGGGCGGCTTGGGATTCACGGGCCGTTTTCGGGGTTCGAACTCCACACCGGCGACCGCGAGGTGCGCGCCATCGTGCAGGCGCGGATGGAGCAGGCGCTTGACGTGTGCGAAAAGCTCGGCGCGACACAGATGGTCATCCATTCGCCCTATGATCCGTGGGATCGCGACAACCTCGATAACGGACCGAAGGGGCGCGACAAGCGGATCAATGCGATCTTGGAGACGCTTGGCCCGGCGATTGCGCGGGCCGAGGATTTGGGGGTTGTGATGGTGATGGAGAACATCAGGGACACGGACCCCGGCGACCGGATGGCCGTCATTCAGGCGGCGGATAGCGCGGCGCTACGGCTTTCGGTGGATACGGGGCATGCGCATTGGGCGCATACGATCTGTGGCGCGCCAGCGGTGGACCGGTATGTTTCCCACGCAGGCGATATGTTGGGCCATGTGCATTTGCAGGACACGGATGGCTATGCGGATCGGCACTGGCATCTTGGGGCGGGGAATATCCCTTGGCACGGGGTGTTTGAGGCGCTTAAGGGGGTGCATTCCGCGCCGCATCTGATTGTCGAGATCAACGATTTCGACCGGGTCGCAGAGAGCGTGCGGTATCTCGAAGAGCTTGGCCTCGCGCAGTAGCGCGGCAATTTGCCGGGGTGCGGGAGTCCACCCTTAAAGATATATCAAAGATAAATCTTTAAGGGTTATGGAGATCAGCCATGGGTATGATGAAACGCGGGCATGGTGGTTCGGGCGAGCGGGCCGAGCGGCACCGGCGCGATCAGGGGGTGTTTCACGAGTTGCTTCGGCGCCATGACGTGATCCGTCGATCGGTTGAAGAGATCGAGGGCGGCATTCGCGCGGTAACGGAATCCGATGACCCGGAGGTGGCGGCGATGATCCGCGACCACGCAGGCGAGATGCACCGGCGGATGGAAGAGGGGTTTG
The DNA here is from genome assembly GCA_018223085.1 of Paracoccaceae bacterium. Taxonomy (GTDB): domain Bacteria; phylum Pseudomonadota; class Alphaproteobacteria; order Rhodobacterales; family Rhodobacteraceae; genus Shimia. The sequence goes on along the minus strand of JAAEZB010000105.1, from coordinate 313 downwards.
GCCTGCGCCATTGGGACCCGGCCTTTGCCGAGATTTTCGCCCAGAAGGACAAGGTGCGCATGGTGATTGAGGCAACGGACAAGGGCGTTGTGGTCGAGGAGACCAGCGAGGACGCCAATGTTGCCGTGCTTATCCGGGCGCATGGGGCGGTTGTGTCGGCCTTTGTGCGCGAAGGCGGGCGCGCGGCGGCACAAGAAAGCCCGTTGCCGCCGGAATACCGCCGGGTGCTTGGCTAGGCGAGGTCTTCGGCGGCGAGTTTGAAGGCTTTGCCAAAGCCGCCATTGAGGGTCGCCTTGTTGATTTCGAGCCGGGC
>JAAEZB010000104.1 GCA_018223085.1 Paracoccaceae bacterium | reverse complement strand
GCCGCGGATCAGGCCGGGGTCGAACAGGGCATAGCCTTTTGTATCACTGGTTGCGGTGCCAAGGACACGGTTGCTCCGTGATAGGAGGGTAAGCTTGGTGTCGGAGAGGGCAGACGCATCGGACAGGGCGCGTAGCATGACATGTAGGCCGTCGGTGCCCGAAAGCGTCGTCACGCCGATATCAGAGAGGATGAACCATTGCGTGGTGGCGGTTTCGTCGTAGCGATCCGCACCGGGGAGGTCAGCGGTCAGCGCATAGAGGCCAGTCGGCAGATCGGCGATGATCTCGCCCATGGGCAGGCGGGTCGTCATATCGGTGTTGAGGGTGTTTTCAACGCTGCCTTCGCCGGTCCAGACCTCTTCGGCGATGTTGGTGCTAAAGCTATCCATCTGCCAGTAGCGCAGGGGTTGGCCGAAATATTCGTTCTGAAGCGTGCGCAGGATATTGCGGTCGCTCACACGTTGAAGCTTTAGGGTGACTGTATCGAGGTTCACCGTCTCGATTGGCAGCCCGGCATCGGCGCTGCGCGGTAGGACATAGGCGCGGCCCGGAAAGCGGATCGTGGGAGAGCGGTCACGGACATAGAGCGTTAGCTCGGTATCGCGGGCGAGGGTTTCGCCGCTGGCCGCCGGGAGGCCCTTGCGGAAGGTTAGGCGATAGCGTTCGCCATGTGAGACACCAGTGACACAGATGCGGCGGGCTTCGGCTTCGACGGCAAGGCGCTGATCGGGGAGACGCAGGTAGGTTGCGTAATCGATGCCGGATTTGGCGAGTGGTTCGTTGAATTCGGCACAGATACGCGGTTCGGCAAGGTCACTTTCGACGCTGTGCTCGCTGATGCGGAAACCGTATTTGGCGATGGCCTTGTCGAGGGCAGAGAGCACGTCCTCGCGTGGCTGAATCGCTTCGGCGAGGCGCAGGGCGTGGAGGCTCTGGCGTCCCTTGCCTGTGGCCTCATACATCTCGGCCATGACCATGAGCGATGAGACACGCGCCGGATCGGAAGGCGCGCGCAGATAGGCGTTGATGCTGGCGGACAGGGCGCGGCGCAGGTAGCGGGATTTGTCCTTTTGGGACGGGGCGACATCGCGGTTAAGGCGGGCATATTCGAGCCACAGGTCGCTTTTGTCGGATTTGGCCACGGCGGCACCGGTCCAACGCATGGCGTTGAGGGTATCGCCCTCAACGCGGCGTTTTTCGGCAGCGTCGAGCAGGGCCTCGATAGTCCAGGGGCCACCGGCGTGAATGCGGCCGATCTCTTCCGCCTGAGTGCGGGTTTCGCGCCAATCATAGGCAGAGAGGAAGGCAAGATCGGGGGCGCGTGTCTGACCAAGGGCAAGGGTTTTGCTGGGTGTTTCGAAAATCTCGGCGGAAATCGCGCCTTCATAGGGTTGGCGATCCGAGATGTTCTTTTTGGGGAAGCAGGCTCCGGCGCGGGAGTTGAAGGTAAAAGCGTGGCATTCGGGATCGGCAAGGCAGGCCTTGTTGCAGGCCTCAAATGTCGTGTCGAAAATGTTGGTCAGATCACCGCCGTAGAAATCGACATCCCGGCTCACAACGGCGCGGCGCTCGGGAATTGCGGCCTCTTGGGCAAGGGAAGTTTGCACGGTAAAGACGGCAAGGCAGGCGGCGAGAAACAGACGCATTTTAAGCTCCCTAAAACAATATAGGTATCGTGCCATGGCGCGGGCTGCCGTGGCAACGATTCCTGCCCTTTCGGGTTTAAGCCTGTATTTACACGTTATGGCCAATCATGGCGCACCGACTCGGGGTATTTGTGGTGGTGCGATGACGTTGACGTATAAATTGGCAGAGGAAAGACGCGCACGGCTCGCGGCGGAAAGACTGCTTGAGTTGAAACAGGCAGAGCTTTTTGCCGCCAACCGTAAACTTGGCCTACATGCCGAGGCGCTCTCGAATGAGATCGTGGAGACGCGGGCCGAGGTCGAGAACGTGCGCGGCGAGAACCAGCGATTCAAAAGCGACCTCATGGAAGCGCATGAAAAGGTCGAGATTGCCGAACGGCGTCTCTGGCATTCGATTGAAACGATTCAGGACGGGTTCGCCTTTTTCGATGCGCGGGACCGGATGATCGGCGCCAACAATGCCTATCTCGCGGTGTTCGAGGGGATCGAGGAGGTGCAGCCGGGGATACCTTATGCGCGCATCCTTGAGATCATCACCGAGGAAGGGATTTTCCACATTGACGATGAACGCCCCGAAGAGTGGCGTCAGAAGATGATAGAGCGGTGGCACAAGCCGACGCCGCCTCCCACAACGCTCCGGCTCTGGAACGGGGAATATATCAAGCTCATCGACCAGAGAGGGCATGGCGGAGATATTGTGAGCCTTGCGCTCAATATCACTGAGACCGTTCGATACGAGGCTAAGCTCAAGGCGGAACAGGCCCGCGCCGAGGCGGCGAGCCGGGCAAAATCGGCCTTTCTTGCCAATATGAGCCATGAAATCCGCACACCGATGAATGGCATTGTCGGCATGGCGGACCTGTTGAAAGATAGCGATCTTAGCGAAGAGCAGGATCTTTTCGTCCAGACCATCAAGAACTCGGCCGAGGCGCTCTTGGTGATTATCAATGACGTGCTCGACTATTCCAAAATTGAGGCGGAAAAGCTCGTCTTACATCCGGTAAGTTTTGATCTTGAGCGCTGTATCCACGAAGTGATGACGCTCTTGCTTCCTACGGCGCGGGAAAAGGGGCTCTCACTTGTTGTCGATTACGATTTGTTCCTGCCGACCATGCTTGTCGGTGATCCGGGGCGGATGCGTCAGGTGCTCACGAATCTTCTTGGCAATGCCGTCAAGTTCACGGCCTCGGGGCATGTGCTTGTGCGGGTGGTGGGCACGACGGATACGACGACGGGGACATGCGGACTTCATATCGCGGTTGAAGATACGGGGATCGGCATTCCTGCAGACAAGGTTGACCACATATTTGGCGAGTTCAATCAGGTCGAGGATGACCGTAACCGTCAGTTTGAGGGCACAGGGCTTGGTCTGTCGATCACCAAGCGGCTGATTGCGCTTATGGGAGGGGAGATATGGGTCGATTCCATTGAGGGAGAAGGCACGAGTTTCGGTTTTCGTGTAACTTTGCCGGTCGATGAAGACCTGAGCCTTGAGCCGCCCGTGCTGCCGCAGGATGTGCGCCGGGTGCTGATTGTGGATGACAAGGCAATCAGCCGTAGCCTGCTGCAAAAGCAGATGGAGCAGATGGGCGCGCGCGCGATTTTGTGCAGCGATGCGCAGGAGGCTCTAAAGCGTGCAGATGTGGCCGATCTTGTCCTTGCTGAGGATGTGATGCCGGGCATGGAAGGGCGTGTCTTTGTTGCCGGTTTGCGCGAAAGGGGATGGGACGGGCCGGTGGTGTTATTGAGTGGTGATCCGGCGGTGATCGGATCGGGGAGTGATGATCTCCAGACTGTTCTTCTGAAGACACCGATCGTACGGCGCGAATTGTTTCAGAAGATCGGTGATCTGGTGGCAGGGACGCCGCCAACCTCAACAAATGCGCCTTTCCCGGACGTGGCGCACGGGCCGCGCCTGATGCGGGTTCTGGCGGCGGAGGACAACAAGACAAACCGGCTCGTGCTGAGCAAGCTTTTGAAACCGCTCGATATCGACCTCAGTTTTGCAGAGAACGGAGTCGAGGCGGTCGAAGCGTTTGAGACCAGTCGGCCGGATCTCATTTTTATGGATATTTCCATGCCAAAGATGGACGGTAAGGAGGCAACGCAGCATATTCGCGCCCTTCAAGGCGAAAAACGGGTGCCGATTATCGCCCTGACGGCGCATGCGGTTGAGGGGGATGAAGAGGGCATCCTCGCGGCGGGGCTTGACCATTACCTGACAAAGCCCCTGCGCAAGGAGGCGATTTTCAACGCGATTGCGCTCAATTGTCCGCCGGGAGTCCTCGATCCCTTCCCGGAGGCGGTGCGCCCGACCGGTTAACTCTCGGGGGTGTTGCGTAAAAAGACCCAGCGGTCGCCTTCGGACATGTCGGGCTGATAAGCATAACCGCCAAGATCAAAATCCTTGATCCCTTCGGGATCGGTTAGACGGCGTTGGATGATGAACCGCGCCATGGAGCCGCGTGCTTTCTTGGCGTAAAAGCTCACGATTTTGGGGGTGCCGCCTTTGTCTTCCATGAAAACGGGCGTGATGACCCGAAGCTTGAGCGCATCCATGTCGACGGCACCGAAGTATTCCTGGCTGGCGCAGTTGACGAGGACGTTGCTGCCGGTTTCGGCGGCTTGCGTGTTGAGGGCGTTGGAAATCTGGTCGCCCCAGAAGTCATAGAGGTTCTTGCCACGTGTATTCTTGAGGCGGCTGCCCATTTCGAGGCGGTAGGGCTGAATTGCGTCGAGCGGGCGTAGAACACCGTAAAGGCCGGATAGGATACGCAGGTGATCCTGTGCCCATGCCACCTCATCCTCATCGAGCGACCCAGCCTCAAGCCCGGTATAGGTATCGCCGGCAAAAGCGCGCACGGCGGGGCGGGTTGCGTCGGCTTCGGGCGTAGCTTCGAAAGCCTTGAAACGGTCGTAGTTCAACATCGCGAGGTTGGGGCTGAGCGACATGAGCTTTTGAAGTTCTTCAACCGACAAGGCGCGCGCGGTTTCGGCAAGGGTTACGGCTTCGTCCTGAAAATCGGGGGCGGTGGTCCGACCCTCGACGGGATTCCAGTCCAGCTTTTTGGCGGGCGACACGACGACTAGCATGGGCAAGAGCTCCTTCTGATCCGGTTCGAGATTTAGCCCGCTTCGTGCACGGCGTCCAGAAAGGCCGCGCCAAACCGTTCCGCGCGTTTGTCGCCGAGGATGTGAGCCATGCTATCGGCGTCTTGCGGGCGGGTATTGGCGACCTTGGCGAGAAGCGAGGCGGAACAAGACATGGGTTTGTCGATGCCATCCGGGCCCCGCGCGAGATCGGCCTGCACCTCAAGGAGGCGGTCATAGAGTGACCCGGCATCACGTCCGGCGAGTTTGCGGCGCGAGGGGTGTAGGGCCTCTGCCTCGCCCACGATCACCTCAAGAAAACCCGCGCCATAAGAGGCGAGTTTTTTAGCGCCCACACCGCCGATCCCGGCCATCTCGTCGAGGTTTTGGGGACGTTTTTCGGCCATTTCGATCAGAGTGCGGTCATTGAAGATGATATAGGCGGGCACTTTGGCGGCCTCAGCAAAGGCGCGGCGTTTGGCCTTGAGCGCGGAGAGGAGGGGGGCGTCTTCTTCGCTCACCAGTGCTTTGGGGGTGGGGCGCGACGGGGCCTTACGGATGGTGTCGCGGCGCAGTTCGATCGAGGCCTCGCCCTTGAGGATCGGCAGGGCGGCATCGGTCATGCGTAACCCTCCGTGGCGTTCGGGGTCGGGGCGCAGGAGGTCGTGACCCATCATCTGGCGAAAGATCGCCTGCCATTGGCGTTTGTCATATTCGGTGCCGACGCCGAAGGTTGGCAGGCCATCATGGCCACGTTCGCGAACTTTGGCGGTCTCATTCCCGAGCAGGACGTCGATGAGGTGGCCAGAGCCAAACCATTCCCCGGTCCGAAGGGCGGCCGAGAGCGCTTTGCGCACGGCGGTGGTGCCGTCAAAGACATCGGCGGGGGTGTCGCAGAGATCGCAATTGCCGCAGGTGACCTCGGTTTCGCCGAAATAGCCAAGGAGCGTTTCACGGCGGCAATGCAACGCCTCGGCAAGGCCAAGCAGAGCATTGAGGCGCGCATGGTCGGCGCTGCGACGTTCGGGCGGGGCGAGGCCCTCGTCAATTTGCGACCGACGCAGGCGGATGTCGTCGGGGCCATAGAGAGTCAGGGTTTCGGCGGGGGCGCCATCACGACC
>JAAEZB010000103.1 GCA_018223085.1 Paracoccaceae bacterium | reverse complement strand
ACGTCAAATTTGCCCCCACCGACAAATCACGTCGTTTTTGAACATTGAACCGGCGAGGACAGCGCAAGGATCTTCGGAAAGTGATTGAATATTTTACAATCCTAGCGGAGCCTCATATTTCTCGTGACAGATTCCACCATATATGCGACGATTCAATGCGTGGGATACGCCGGAATGCCCCCATGTTGGAGCGCAGCAAGCAGCTCTGGCGGCTTCAAGTATGGTTGTCCAGATGGATGATAGCCTACAAGACTTGATGCAACTTGGGGCCGGGGCCCACGCGCACTAGAACCTATAACCATAGTGCCTGAAGATCAGTTCTTGGTCGTTGGTTAGCTCTGCTCTCCACGGCGGAGATGGTTGCAAGACTATACCATAGTCAGCTATCACACCGTCCTCTCTACCCATTCTTGGCTCAAGCGCTTTAGCTGGCTCTAATGCCCATTTGGGACCCAGAGCGTCAGCGGCTTGGTAGACAGAACTTGCGACAACATCTGCCAACTGAAGCCCAGCAACACTATAATGTGGGACATACTCGACCAAGCCAAACCTCAATACCTGATGCGCAATCTCACGCTTGTTCAGGTAAGTTGATCCGCCTACAGCCTGCGCCTTCAATAACTCCCAGTATGCTTTGGTCTGACCATAAGAGTGACCACCACGCGCACTGAATATCACCTTTACGTATCGCGATTCTCCGAAGCGTTTTATGCTATCACCTAAGCAGAAGTCGGTGACACGCTCCATCAGCAGGCGCACACAATAGTTGTAGTACCACTGTTTGCCGCCGCGTTTGGCTGCCCGAGTATTGTTGTAACCGCGCATATTTTTCTTGTTCGATACAACCGCAAAAAACCTGCACGGATGCTCAGCCAATAACTCGCAAGCACGTCGTCTCTTCGTCGGTGACAGGTCACGATAATGCAGCGCCGGACCCTGGACCGCATTGATATCTGCGCGGATGTCTTTGACCCACTTAACCGTGTCCTCCTCGTATTGTGCCCGGATCAGTAAGCCGCCGATGCACAACCATTCACTTCCACCTTTTTCATCTATAGGCTTGACCCGTTTAAGACCGTCGTCTCCGGCCTCATCAATGTAAAGAATGTACTCGTAGGTTTCTGAAGAATTGGGCATGATACATGGGAACACCTGACGCGGAAAAGAGTCAACCAGACAAGTTCAAGGAGGCCGCCCGAGAACTCAGGAGATCACAACGAATGGCAGTTTTCCTTGGCCTAGATGGCGAGCTAAAAGGTGGTTCGCGGCCCCGCGTGGGTTATCGTCAACCGAGACTAGTAAATGTCGCGAATGTAATCATTGAAAAACGTGCCTTTGGATCCAGACGCCAAGAAGGCATGATACACGCCCTCAGGCACGCTGTAGTAATCGTAGCGCCCGCTTTCGTGAAACCATATCGACAAGATTCCATTGCTCCACTCAATTCTTGAAATCGCCGACGAACTGACAAAAGGCATGCTCGAATCTCCATAAAGCAGAGTCCGAGCATGTGCTTGCGTTAGTAGTTTGTCAAAAATACAATCGTCTTTCAAAATCCCGCCAAAAGCGGTTTCGAGAAGCCTTGGTCCATTCAAAACTCATTGGAAGAGGTTAACCCGTGATCCATCCCGAGATATGGCCGATGTCGGGGAAAACCGCATCCGCATGGGGGGCCAACTCCTCGGCCTCGGCCACGCCGGTGAGGACCGCGATGGTCTGCATCCCTGCTGCGCGCCCGGCAATGAGGTCATGGGTGCTGTCGCCGACCATGGCCACGCGCGCCGGATCAATCTGCACCGCGTCGGCAAAGGCCAACAATGGCCCCGGCGCAGGCTTGGCGCCAAATCCGCTATCGAACCCGGCGATGAAGTGGAATTTCTCCGCCACGCCCGCCTCGGCAAGATGCGCCCGCGCGGCATATTCGGAATCGTTGGTCATCACCCCAAGGTGCACCCCCTGCCCCGCAAGCCCATCAAGGAACGGCGCCAGCGCTACCGCCGGCACAAGCGGCGCATCGGCGGCCGCATGCATCAAGCGAATCTCGATCTCGCCAACATCCTGCCCCGGCACGGCGCGCGCCACGGCCTCGGCGGCATCGCGATTGGTGCCTGCGATAATCGCGCTCTGCGGCAGGAACTTCTCTGTCGCCAGATCGAAATCAAGCTCGCCCGCGATCCGAAACGCCAACGCCTCGTCCGCGCCTGCGAACTCGCGGATCATCCCCGCCGCCCAGACATTCCACGTCGCGCCGAAATCAAACAGCGTGCCGTCCTTGTCAAACAAGATTCCGTCTACCCGCATCGCACTCTTACCTTTCCGCCGCCATCCTCTGGCATGTCATTGCAACAAACCCGTGTCAGGTCCAGTGCCGCCCGCTTTCCCCAAGAAGCACCTGCCGCGCCAGCATGGGGGTCATGTAATCCTCGCCCACCGCATCGCAAAAGGCCACGACCCATGCATCATCCATGGTCAGAAACTCAAGAACCGACGCCTGAAACGCCGCATCATGCGCCTGCGCCTTCAGATCCTCAACCGACGCCCCGGTCGCCCCAAGGAACACCGGCATAAGTTCATCATTGCCAACCAGCCACCCCAGCGCCTGAAGCGCAAGCGTCTCAGCCGCATCCCTTGAAAGGTTCATCTCATAGCTCTTTCGCAATCTTTTCTTAACCAATCCGAATACAAAGTGAATCAACCTGATTGCAAGCTGCCAGCGTGCCCCATGCCCGGAAAAGTCCTCATCATCGAGTCCCTGCCCACGACACGGATCGTGCTCAAGGTGAAACTCTCAACCGCCTTTTACACGGTGAGTCAGGCCGCGTCGCTGCCAGAGGCGCTGTTGCGGCTTGCCGAAGACCGCCCCGATCTCGTGCTTCTGGGGGCCGACTGGCCCACGGCGGATCAAGGACTACAGATGTGCAAGGCCCTGATCGCGGCCCAGAAGGGCGCGCCAGCGCCGATCCTGATGATGAGCGCCGGGGCCTCGCCCGGACTGCGCAAGGCCGCACTTCGGGCCGGGGCGGATGACCTGATCGCCAAACCCGCGGATGAGGCTGAACTGATGGCGCGTATCCGCTCCCTCCTGCGGGCGCGTGATGCGGTCGAAGGGCTGCAACTGCGCAAAGAAGCCACCGCCGCACTTGGCTTTGCCGAGGCCGATAGTGTGGCCTTTCGCCCCGAGGCTCGCATTCTCCTTGCCGCACCCGATGCTGCGACCGGCGTGCGCTGGAACGCGCTTTTGAAACCGGTTTTGCCCTATACGCTGAGCGCCGAACCAATCCCCAACCTCCTGCGCGCCCTGTCGCAACAGGCCCCGCCCGATGCGTTGATAATCTCCCTGTCCCCCGACGCCCCCGAAGAAGGGCTGCGTCTTCTGGCCGAACTGCGCGCCCGCGCCTCCACGCGCCGCGCCGCGATGCTTGTGGTCCTGCCGCCAACCTGCCGCGATCTCTTTGCCGATGCGCTTGACCTCGGGGCCGGGGACATCATGGCCGATGGGTTCGACGCCGAAGAAATCGCCTTGCGCCTCGAACGCCTGATTCAGCGCAAACGCCTCGCCGACCGTGTGCAAAAACGGGTGCAAGACGGGCTTGAGGCCGCCGTGACCGACCCGCTTACCGGGCTATTCAACCGGCGCTATGCCCTGCCCCATCTCGCCCGCGTCGCCGAGATCTCCCAGCGCGAGCACCGCGAATTTGCCGTGATGGTGGCCGATCTCGACCATTTCAAATCCATCAATGACCGCTATGGCCACGGTGCCGGGGATACCGTCCTGACCGAAGTGGCGCACCGGCTGCGCGACTGCCTGCGCCCGATGGATCTCCTCGCCCGTATCGGCGGCGAGGAATTCCTCGTCGTCATGCCCGCCACCGACCGCGCCACCGCCCGCACCATGGCCAGCCGCCTTTGCGATACGCTGCGCCGCGATCCGGTGCACATCCAATCGCGTGACCTGCGCATTCCCATTACCATGAGCGTCGGCCTCGCCATGTCCTGCGATTTTCCCTGCGCCGCCTCTGGCGAGGATCGCGGCGAGGCCATGGTGCGCACGCTTCTTGAACGCGCCGATCAGGCGCTCTACGGCGCAAAAGCAACCGGGCGGGATCAGGTCACCCTGAGCCCGCCCGCCGCCTAAAAACTGCGCTTACACCCGGATCAGTCGTGCTTGGGCTTATCTTTGCCCTTCTTCGCCCAAACCTCACGCAACCGCTCGGCATAGGCCGCCCGCTCCGCGTCGCTCATCTGCGCCACATGATCGAGCCAGATATCGCGCGCCGCCGAGAACCGGGCGCGCTCGGCCCGCTCCGTCTGCTCCTGAAGATCGGCCACCGCCGCGCGATCAAACGGCACTGCCGCCAACAGATCGGCAAGCCGCCCCGAAGACCGCGGCCCAGACCGCTCGCCAAGCGCACCGGCGCGATGTGCCTTGCGGATTTCCTGACCAATCGCCCGCCGGTCCGCCGGGGCCAGCGCCCGCACATGCGGCGGCATCCGCATGTCGCGATGCCCCTTCGGCCCGCCTGACAGAACCGCGCCCACGGCCAACCCGACAACCAACAGGTTGAGCGCCAGCGACACAATCAACACGATCCGCGTGCCGCGCCGCATCTTTGCCTTGGACGGCTGCTCTGTCTTCACCTCGTCGCTCATTGCGCGTCCTCCTCAAGATAGGCATAGCTCGTATCGAGATAGGCCAGATAATCACTGTTGGTCTCACCCACGAGACCGGCAAGCCCATCAGGCAAAACCGTCGGTGTGGCACTGAACCCGATCCACACCCCGGCCACCGTCGCCGCCGCCAAACCCCCAAGCGACGGCCAGCCGCCGATCGCCGACAAAATACCGGACACCAACCCACCCCGGCTTTGCGGGCGGACCACAGGGGCCGCCGGTTTCGGCTGCATCGCCTCGGCATCCGCCAAAACCCGCGCCATGAGGTCGGACGAAGGCGCTTGCGCCGCATCGTCTCTCGCCGCCGCAAAAAGGGCGTCCAATTCCTGGTCCTGCACTCTCTTGTCAGCCATGTTCATACCCCAGTTCATCCTTGCGCCCCGCCAAACCGACGGCCAACGCCCTCTTACCCCGCGCCGTGAGGCTTTCCACCGCCTCGACGCTGATCTCCATAATCTCCGCGATCTCCGGATTTCCCAACCCTTCGATATGACGCAGGATTACCGCTTGTCTCTGCCGGTCCGGCAATGCGTTGAGCGCGCCTTGCAACGCATCAAGCCGTGCCTTGTCCTGCAACGCCTCCGCCGGTCCGACGGCATCATCTTCCGGCTCGGGAATTTCATCAATGCCCACCGAGCGCCGCTTGCGCAGCCGGTCCGTGCACAGATTGGCCGTCACCCGGTAAAGCCAGGTGCTCACCTTGGCCTCGCCCTGCCGCCACTCTGGCGCGATCTTCCAAAGCCGCATGAGCGCCTCTTGCGCCACGTCTTCGGCCTCGGCCCGGTCGCCCAGCATCCGAAACGCCTGGGCAAAAACCCGCGGCGTCAGGCGCATCGTAAGCGCCCGTGCGGCCCGATCATCCCCATTGGCATAAAGCACCAATAGCGCGTCGTCGCCGGTCTCGTCCTGTGCATCAAACGGCATCGTTATCATTCCGTTGGCCTAGCCCGTCTCGCCCCGTCCCGCAATCCCGACGCGGCGATCCCCCGCCGCGCCAGATGGTTTCTTCAGACCTTACTGCTTGGGCCCGTCCCGCTGGCAATCGCGATCGCCTTTGCCCATCCAGGGCTTGTCATGGCCTTTCTTGTGCCAGCCGCCCTTGCCGTCTTTGCCGCCCATGCGTTCCTGCATGCGGGCTTGGGCCGCGTCGAACTCTTCCTTGCTGATGGCGCCGTCATCATCGGCATCGGCACGGTCGAACATCCGCTCGCCCATCTTGCCGCGCGGCCCGTCGCCACGACCAGCCTGCATTTCCTCAAGCGAGAGCTTGCCATCCTTGTCGGCATCTTTCATCTCAAGCATGCGGGTGGTGCCTTCCTTGATGCGCTGCTTGGCCATCTCAAGGCCCTGCGCCTGCATCTCTTCAAGGCTCAGGAACCCGTCGCCATCGGCATC
>JAAEZB010000001.1:80609-88098 GCA_018223085.1 Paracoccaceae bacterium | reverse complement strand
TCTCTCGATGATCTGGACGAGCTTTGCCGCATCCTAAGTGCTACCAGCTAGGTCGCGTCCAGATAAAGATCAGAACACAGCTTAGCGTTACTGCTTGAATCCCAAGGATCAGCGGCCGCAACCCCATGGCAAGGGATATCCCAAACACCACCACGATAGAAATCGTGGCAAGACGTTTGGCTGCTGGGCTGATTGCGCCCCGTGATTGCCAATCTTCGATCGGTGGCCCAAGTCTTGGGTGCGATAAGAGCCAATTGTGAAGCCGCTCCGACGAGCGCGCAAAAAGGAATGCCGCAAGGAGTAGAAATGGCACTGTCGGTAAAAGTGGCAAGACGATGCCCACAACACCAAGCAGTAAGCAAAGAAGCCCCAAACCAGCCCAGATAAAGCGCATGACCTATCCGCCCAAAAGCTCGGCCAAAACGGCGTTTAGCACCATTCGACCTTGAGAAGTAACCTTAAGCCTTTGATTTTCATCACTAATCATACCAAGCTCACGCAATGCCTTAACTTTGTCCGCCGCAGGCGGATCTCCAGCCAATTCTTCATAACGTAGGAGATCAATCCCTTCGGACAAGCGCAAGCCCATCAACAAAAATTCCACGGCCTGACCGCTGCGGTCTATTGCCTCGCACAAAGACTCGCCATTCCCGGCTTCTGCGGCAGCAAGCCACTTTTCCGGCATCCGCCAGGTTTCAATCGCGTATTTCTGCCCGCCAATGGTTAGTCGTGCATGCGCACCGGGCCCAATCCCCGCATAGTCGCCATAGCGCCAGTAGATTTGATTGTGCCTGGATTCAGAGCCTATTCTAGCGAAATTAGACACTTCATAAGGGTTAAGCCCATACTCGGAACAGATTTCCTGCGTGATCTCGTACATATCCGCAGCAAGATCGTCCTCTGGCAGCCCGCGTAGTTTTCCGCGATTGTAGCGATCTCCGAACGCCGTGCCTTGCTCGACTGTAAGCTGGTAAAGCGACAAGTGGTCAATCGCCATAGATAGCGCCTCGCGGAGTTCCGCGGTCCAACTTTCCATGGTTTGATCCTGTCGGGCATAGATCAGATCAAAACTGACGCGCTCAAAGGTGTCTCGGGCGATATCAAACGCTGCTTTCGCCTCATCAACCGTATGAATCCGCCCCAATCGCTGCAAATCGCGATCGTTGAGCGCCTGAATACCCATGGAAATCCGGTTCACGCCGCCGTCTCGATAGGCGCGGAACCGCCCGGCCTCGACTGAGCCGGGATTGGCCTCAAGCGTGGTTTCCATATCATTGGCCGTAGGCCAGAGGCGCCGTACGCGCTCAAGGATCGCGGCAACGCTCTCCGGCGCCATTAGGCTCGGGGTGCCGCCGCCGAAAAACACGGTCTGGAGAACGCGGCTTTGGGTCTGCTCCGCGACCCGGTCCAATTCGGATAAATAGGCTCTAAGCCACCTTGATTGGTCGATTTCTCGCGCCACATGGCTGTTGAAATCGCAATAGGGGCATTTGGCCTGACAGAACGGCCAATGGATGTAGAGGCCAAAGCCCCCGTTTTGCCAATCCTCAGCCAAAACAGCCCGCAACGAACTTGGCAACCGCGTCGCCGCGATGGCTCATCTTGTTCTTCTCCCAGCGATCCATTTCCGCAAAAGTTACGTCATGCCCCTCGGGGATAAAGATCGGATCATAGCCAAACCCGTCCTTACCGCGCATTGGCCAAGTGATTGCGCCCGGTGCGACGCCTTCGAAAACTTCGTCATGCCCATCCGGCCATGCCAGAACCAAGGTGCACCGAAACTGAGCGGTCCAGGGCGTGGCTGCATCACGTGAAACCAATTCATCATGCGCGCGCGTCATCGCTATGACGAAATCGCGCCCATTGCCGGTTTCCGCCCAATCCGCCGTATAAACTCCCGGCGCACCGTCCAGCCCGTCAATCGTAAGCCCGCTATCATCCGAAAGGGCAGGGAGGCCTGTCGCCTTAGCCGCTGCGTGCGCCTTAATCCGGGCGTTGCCAACAAAGGTATCTTCGGTTTCTTCCGGTTCTGGCAGGTTCATTTCGCCCGCACCAATAACCGAAACCCCAAATGGCTCAAGGAGATGCGCCATCTCCTCAAGCTTGCCCTTGTTATGCGTCGCCACAAGAAGGCGATTGCCTTCGAATTTCCGGGTCATGCCACCGCTGCCATCTGCGCCGCGACGAGCTCATCCACACCCTTCTCGGCGAGATCGAGAAGTTCATCCATCTGCGCGCGGGAATAGGTCGATCCTTCGGCGCTCATCTGCACTTCGATAAGCTGCTTATTGCCAAGCATGATGAAATTGCCATCAACGCCCGCTTCGGAATCTTCCGGATAATCGAGGTCAAGAACCGGCTGGCCGGCATAAATCCCGCAGGATACCGCCGCCACCGGCTCAATCAGAGGATCAGAGATCACATCACCAATTTTCATCAGCTTGTTAACCGCAAGTCGAAGCGCGATCCAACCGCCAGTGATCGAGGCACAGCGCGTGCCGCCATCTGCCTGAATGACATCGCAATCAACGGTGATTTGGCGTTCGCCAAGGGCAACCCGATCCACACCGGCACGCAGGGACCGCCCGATCAGGCGCTGAATTTCAACGGTGCGTCCGCCTTGCTTGCCCGCCGCAGCTTCGCGGCGCATCCGGCTTGAAGTCGATCGCGGCAACATCCCGTATTCCGCCGTAACCCAACCAAGGCCAGACCCCTTGATGAACGGCGGCACACGATCCTCGATCGTCGCGGTGCAGAGCACATGCGTATCCCCGGCCTTAATCATGCAAGAGCCTTCGGCGTGCTTCGTCACCCCGGTCTCGATCGAGATCGGGCGCATTTCATTCAATTCTCTTCCGGAAGGGCGCATCGTGAATATCCTTTGTTGCTTGGCTCCGGGATACAAGGGCGTGCGCCATAAGCGCAACCCCGATTGACCTTTGAGCTGGGCACACTTTAATGGCATTGAGGACAGGATAAGACCATGAATGACAGCGCCCGCCTTCTTGAAGACCTGAATGACCGTTCGCGCGAAGTTTTTCGTCGCGTGGTCGAAGGCTATCTTGAGACCGGTGACCCTGTCGGTTCCCGCACCCTGACCCGTGCCATGTCGGAAAAGGTCTCGGCCGCCACGATCCGCAACGTGATGCAGGATCTCGAATTTCTTGGTCTCCTTGATAGCCCCCATGTCAGCGCCGGCCGCGTCCCGACACAGGCTGGTTTGCGGATGTTCGTCGATGGCCTCCTTGAAGTTTCCGATCTCGACAACGAAGACCGCCAGAAAATTGACGCGACATTGGGAAGTAACGTTTCCGATGTCGGCGGGATGCTTGATCGGATTGGTTCGGCACTTTCGGGTGTGACGCATGGTGCGTCCCTTGTTCTGACCCCAAAGCATGAAGCTCCCATCAGACATATTGAGTTTGTGAGCCTTGCCGCGGATCGCGCGCTTGTTGTTCTCGTCTTTGCCGACGGTCACGTGGAAAATCGTCTTTTCACGCCGCCTGCGGGTCAAACCCCAAGCTCCATGCGCGAGGCGGCCAATTTCCTCAACGCTGTGATCGAAGGCCGGACGCTCTCCGAAGTTCAAACCGTCATCCGAAGAGAGATCGAGGCTCGCCGTCAGGAGATCGATTCCCTTGCCGCCGATCTTGTCGAAAACGGCTTTGCGCTCTGGGCTGCGGATGGCGACTCGCATGAGCGCCTAATTGTGCGCGGGCGTTCCAATCTTCTTGGTGGTGAGGCCGAAGAAACCGATCTTGAGCGCATCAGAACCCTCTTTGATGACCTTGAGCGCAAGCGTGATATCGCCGAATTCCTTGAACTCGCCGAAGGTGGCGATGGTGTGCGCATTTTTATCGGCTCAGAGAACAAACTTTTTTCACTTTCGGGTTCCTCTTTGGTCGTCTCTCCATATATGAACGCGGATCGAAAGATTGTCGGTGCGGTCGGGGTCATCGGGCCCAAACGCCTGAACTATGGGCGGATCGTTCCGATTGTGGATTACACGGCACAACTGGTCGGCAAGCTGATCTCCGACCGGGGTTAGAGGTAGAACAATGGCAGAGCCGAAAGACGAAAACTTTCTGGACGACATCGAACAGGCCGAGGCAGAAGAATTGTCCCAAAGCCTTGAGGAGCTTGAGAACGAAGCGGTCGAGCTGGACGAACTTCGGGCCGAGCGTGACGATTACAAAGATAAGTTCATGCGCGCCCTGGCGGACGCGGAAAATGTCCGCAAACGCGGTGAAAAGGCGCGCCGCGAGGCCGAGCAATATGGCGGCTCCAAGCTCGCCCGCGATATGCTTCCGGTTCACGACAACATGAAGCGCGCTCTTGAGACGATCACTGAGGAACAGAAAGTTGCTTCCGCGGCTTTGATCGAAGGCATCGAGCTGACCATGCGCGAGCTTCGCAATGTGTTCAAAAAGCACGGGATCGAAGTCATCTCGCCCAAAGTTGGCGATAAATTCGACCCGCAAGTGCACGAAGCTATGTTCGAGGCCCCCGTGCCCGGCACTGTCTCAGGCGATATCATTCAGGTTTCCGCCGAGGGCTTCATGCTCTTTGATCGACTGCTGCGCCCCGCGCAGGTTGGCGTGTCGTCAAACCCCGGCTGATTTGATAAAAAGCCCCTGATATTTGATCGGGGGCTTTTTCTTTTGCGCATTCTTCAAACTCTGATTTTCTCTTTCTTGCTTGTGGCCTCCAGCGCACAGGCACAAACCTATCCCGCCTACACTGAGGTCTACGTCAACGATTTCGCGGACCTGCTTCCTCCTGATGTTGAATCCGATATTCGCGCCCGCCTGAAGGAACTGCGGGAGAAGCGGGATATCGAATTTACCGTTGTGACGATCCATTCCATGACGGACTACGGCCATGAAGGACCGATTGAGCCCTTTGCCACCGGCCTTTTCAATGATTGGGGCGTCGGCAATGCAGATCGCAATGATGGTGTAATGATGCTCGTCGCCGTACGCGACCGTCACATGCGGATTGAGGTTGGCTCGGGATATGGATTCCAAAAAGACCTTGCGATGAAAGAAATCATCGAAGGTGCCATTCTGCCCCAGTTCAAGAAAGACAACTACGCCGAAGGGATTTCACGTGGCGTCGATGAGGTGATCCACGATCTGACCGGCTATTGGCCG
Source organism: Paracoccaceae bacterium (assembly GCA_018223085.1). GTDB lineage: Bacteria > Pseudomonadota > Alphaproteobacteria > Rhodobacterales > Rhodobacteraceae > Shimia. The sequence continues at coordinate 82,945 of JAAEZB010000001.1, read as the reverse complement.
GGCGAATACGATGCGACAAAAACCGAGCGCGCATTCAACGCGATTCAGCGGTTTCTGGATTGGTTGGGTGCTTGGATTTATGCCATTCTTGCGCCATTTCTCCTGATCCCAATTCGTCTCTATTTCCGCTGGAAACGCAACAAACCGCGCCACTGTCTGCGCGATGGCACCAAGATGATCCGCCTTGACGAAGATGCCGATGATGCGCGCTTGAATACCGGCCAGATCATGGAAGAAACCCTCAAAAGCGTGGATTATGACGTCTGGCAATGCCCAAGGTGTGATCACCTCAAGATCGAAACCTACCGCTCTTGGTTTACCTCCTATGGTGCCTGTCCCCAGTGTAATTTCCGTACTGTTGAGGCCGATACAACCGTGCTCCGAAGCGCGACCAAGTCGTCCGAAGGGCTAAAGCGGATCGACTATCACTGTCTTCATTGCGGTCACGAATATTCCGAAGAGCGCTCCATCCCCCGCATTACGGAATCCTCGTCATCGTCCGGATCTTTCGGCGGCGGATCGTCAAGCGGTGGTGGCGCAAGCGGAAGCTGGTAATCAGTTCCGCTTGGCCTTCAACTCATAAAGCACCTGAAGTGCTTCACGTGGCGTGAGGTCATCAGGAAGAATCCCGTCGAGCATTTCTTCAACTTCCGAAGGCCCCTTGGCCGCCGCCGGGGCGGGCGTTGCTGCAAAAAGCGGAAGATCATCAATCAACGCCTTCTGCCCCGATCCTTCTCGCTCGCCTTTTTCAAGCGCCTCAAGAACAACTCGGGCCCGCTCAACAACAACCGGCGGCAATCCTGCCAGCTGCGCAACTTGAACCCCATAAGACCGATCCGCCGCGCCTTTCTTGACCTCGTGGAGGAAGATCACTTCACCTTCCCATTCCCGAACTGTGACCGTCGCGTTCTCAACATCGTCGAGCTTTTCCGACAGCGCCGTCATCTCGTGGTAATGCGTGGCAAAAAGCGCACGGGATTTGTTCACATCGTGCAGGTGCTCAAGCGTTGCCCAGGCAATTGAAAGCCCGTCATACGTCGCCGTGCCGCGCCCGATCTCATCAAGAATAACCAAGGCCCGGTCATCCGCCTGATTAAGGATCGCCGCCGTTTCGACCATCTCGACCATGAACGTCGACCGCCCCCGCGCAAGATCGTCCGAGGCTCCAACCCGGCTAAAGAGCTGGGACACAATCCCGATCTTCGCGGCCTTGGCGGGCACAAAGCTCCCCATCTGCGCCAGCAAGGCGATAAGTGCGTTTTGGCGTAGGAAGGTCGATTTACCCGCCATGTTCGGCCCGGTCAAAAGCCAGATACGCCCTTCTCCCGCGCCCGACAAATCGCAATCATTGGCAACAAAGGACTCACCGCCCTGTTGTCGAAGCGCGGCCTCGACAACAGGATGCCGCCCGCCCTCAATATGGAAATCCCGGCTTTCATTCACGTCCGGACGGCACCAGTTCTCGGCAACCGCCAGTCCCGCTATCGCCGCGGCAAGGTCGATCTCCGCAAGCGCCTTTGACGCGCCCGCAACGGCGCCTGAAGACTCCAGAATAGACCCTTTTAGGCTGTCATAGAGCCGCTTTTCAATCTCAAGCGCCCGGTTCCCGGCATTGAGGATTTTCGTCTCCATCTCGGAGAGGGCGACCGTGGTAAACCGGACCTGGTTCGCAGTGGTCTGCCTGTGGATAAACGTCTCCGACAGGGGCTCGGACAGCATCTTCTTGGCATGCGTTGCCGTCGTCTCAATGAAATAGCCAAGCACGTTGTTATGCTTGATCTTGAGCGCGGAAATCTCTGTTTGCTCACTATATTGCGCCTGCATCCCTGCAATGACGCTCCGCCCCTCATCCCGTAGCTCGCGGCTCTCATCAAGCTCGCTGTCATAGCCCGGTGCGATAAATCCGCCATCACGCGCCATAAGCGGTGGCTCTGCAACAAGCGCCTGATCCAAGAGATCAAGCAACTCCCCATGACCGCCAAGCGCGCGCACCGCGTCGGCCAAATCTTGTGGCAAATCCATGCCATCAAGCTGCCCATGCAGGGCCTCGGCCTGTTCAAGCCCGTTTCGGATCGCCGCGAGGTCCCTTGGTCCGCCGCGATCCAATGAAAGGCGCGATAAGGCCCGGTCCAGATCGGGCACCTTGCGAAGTGCCTCGCGCAAATCCTGCGCCAAGCTGCGGTTTTCGACCATGTGATCCACGGAATCGAGCCGCCGCCGGATCATCTCGACCTTCTGAGATGGGCTCGACACGCGTTGTTCCAAAAGCCGCGCGCCTCCGGCAGTCACGGTTCGGTCAATCGTCGCCAAAAGCGATCCGGCCCGCCCACCCGAAA